>CAITQQ010000393.1 GCA_903894575.1 uncultured bacterium | reverse complement strand
ATATTCTTCCGACATCCATGATGGACATCAGCGATGGACTCAGTTCTGAACTGCTCCATATCTGTGAAAAAAGTGGGGTTGGCTGTGTTATTTATGAAGAAAAACTTCCAATTGCAGAAGATGCAAGAATGGCGGCCTACATATTTGAAATAGACCCTACCGCCTGTGCCCTCAGCGGAGGCGAAGATTATGAACTGGTCTTCACCATCAAGCAGGACGATTACGAAAAGCTGACCCTGAACGAGCAGATCAGTGTAATCGGTTACATCACCGATGCAGAAGAAGGTGCCAAATTCAAAAGCAAGGGTGGTAACACTTACGATGTTACTGCACAGGGGTGGAAAGCGTTTAAGGGTTAGTGTTCTAGACGAATAGTTGCTTCTTCCTGAATTATGCTGTTAGTGATAATGGGTAATAAGTGAAATTCATTTTAAGCACGTTTAAAACACGGCATTTTTGCAGTAAAATACCATGAGATTTTGGTTGTTTTCACTTTAAACAATCATCAGGTTAATTGAAGTTTGGTGAATAATTTATATTGAAATTGTTGTTTCAATATATTGAAACTTTATTTAACTTTAAACTTGAGGGCTGAAATATTACAATGTACTATTTCTTGAGGGTGTGAAACGGTTTATGCATCAACTGGATCGACGAACAGCAAATAAAATTCTGTTCGTTATTGCAAAAGCAGAATTGAAACATGATCCTAAATTATTCAAAAAATTAAATGGTGATATATGGGAGTTCAGAATCAGATACTTGGGAGCCCAGATTCGATTATTGTCGTTTTGGGACAATGTTAATACAAAAGAATCACTTGTAGTCGTTGCCATAGGCTTTATTAAAAAGACTGATAAAATACCAAAAGATGAATTCATCAAAGCAGAAAATATCCGGAAAAAGTATTTCGAAGAAAAAAGATTCTGAGATGAAAACGTATAGTCTGAATGAAATGATTGATGATTTTGTAGGGAAAAAAGGTACCAGAGAAAGACAACGTTTTGACTACAAACTTGAAATGGATCTATTGGGTTCCATGATCAAATCAGCCAGGAAAAAGCGAAAGCTTACGCAAGAGCAGCTTGCAACACTAGCGGGTATACAAAAGAGCAGGATTTCAAAACTTGAAAACAGCGCTAACAGTGCAACAATAGGAACCATCATGAGAATTTTTCAAGCACTGAAAGCTGATATTCACTTTAATGTAACCATCAATAAGTTGCCCATTGAAATGTAGTTCAATGAATGAAATAACTTTTTTGTTTTCTATAAGTAGACGCCAATGGCAGATCAAAGGCTTTTTCTTACCTTAACCTACATGACAAGAACCATTTGGGTGCTGCTGTTCATCTGCGGCTTAACCCTTCAAACAACGGCCCAGGAAAAAAAACACAACCTGCAATTTGACACACTGGCAAAGCGATGGGACGAAGCACTCCCCATCGGCAATGGCATGCTGGGCGCATTGATTTGGGAAAAAAACGGAAACCTGCGCATTTCGCTTGACAGGGCAGACCTTTGGGACGAGAGGCCGATGAAAGGCCTGCACCGCGATGAATTCAGCTTCAAGTGGGTGCAGGAACAAGTCGCCAAAAAACAATATGATACGGTTCAAAAACTGTTTGATCATCCCTACGACAGGGAGCCCGCCCCTTCAAAAATTCCAGGAGCGGCCATCGAGGTTCCCATCAATACCTGGGGACCACAATCCGCTGCAACCGTCGACCTCAAGACTGCTACTTCCGTTGTGACCTGGAAAAATGGAACCACGCTCAAGAGCTTTGTTCACGCAACATCACCCATTGGTTGGTTCAGGTTTGAAAACACACCACAAGGGTTTGATATCAACCTTGTTGCACCCCAATACAGTGGTGCTGTGAAAAATGCTGGTGATCCGGTCAAGGGTGATGATTTGTCGAGGTTGGGATACAAACAAGGCGTTATCAAAAAAACCATCAATTCCATCGTCTATCAACAAGAAGGTTGGGGTGGCTTTCGCTACACCGTTCGCCTTGAATGGAAGCAGTTGGATGCAAAAACCATCGAAGGCGTCTGGACCATTTCAAGCTCAAATGAAAAATTCAAGCTTCCTCAGCCAGACAGCATCCTGTTGAAAAATCACCTTTCCTCCGGATTTGGCAAAGACCATTCAACGCATATGCTTTGGTGGGCAAATTATTGGAGCAAATCCGCCATTCGGGTGCCGGATCCGCTGATCGAAAAACAATGGTACTGGGAGCAATACAAGTTTGGATCCACTGCGCGAAAAGATGCTCCCCCCATTTCCCTTCAGGCCATCTGGACGGCAGACAACGGAAGGATTCCACCATGGAAAGGAGATTACCACCACGACCTGAATACCCAATTGAGCTATTGGCCTTCATACAGTGGAAATCATTTGGAAGAAGGCATCGGATACCTTGACCACCTGGACCAAAACAAGGAAAACTACAAGCGATATACCCAATTGTATTTTGGCGTGGATGGTTTGAATGTTCCCGGAGTCACTACACTGGAAGGTACCGAAATGGGGGGCTGGATTCAATATGCACTTTCGCCAACGGTTTCGTCCTGGTTATCGCACCATTATTACCTGCAATGGCGGTACAGCATGGACAGAGCTTTTTTAAAAGAACGCGCATACCCCTGGATTGCTGCGGCCGCCACTTACCTTGAAAAGCTGACAGTCATCGACAAGAATGGTTTCAGAAAACTGCCGATTAGCTCCAGCCCGGAAATCAACAACAACAGCCTTTCTGCTTGGTTCCCCCAAAACACCAACTACGACCTTTCACTGATGATCTTCAACTTCAAGGCAGCTAAAGAGCTTGCCCTTGTACTGGGTTTGAAAAAAATGGCTGCCCATTGGGATTCCATCATGCGCCAGTTTTCGGCCCTTTCAGTTTCGGAAACCAATGGGCTGAACATCGCTCCAGGACTGGGCTATACAGCATCTCACAGGCATTTTTCACACCTCATGTCCATTCATCCATTGGGGCTCATCAAACCCGAAAACGGGGAGAAAGAAAAAGACATCATTAACCAATCACTTCGTCAACTCGATAGCATTGGGCCCGCTGGATGGTGTGGATATTCTTATGCCTGGCTTTCCAATCTCAAAGCCAGGGCCAAAGATGGCGATGGGGCAGCAAAAGCTTTACAAATTTTTGCGAAGGCTTTTTGTTCGGTCAATGGTTTCCACGTCAATGGCGATCAGACCATATCAGGATATTCCAGCATGACCTATCGACCATTTACCCTGGAAGGGAATTTCGCATTTGCCGCGGGCGTGCAGGAAATGTTGATGCAATCACACTCAGGATACATTGAGATATTTCCTGCCTTGCCGGATGGTTGGAAAGATGTTTCGTTTCAGACGCTCCGCGCCGAAGGCGCGTGTCTTGTAAGCGCGGTAAGGCAAAATGGTTTGACCAAAACCGTTACGATAACCTCGGAGAAAGGTGGAACAGTGAAACTAAAATTAGATACCAGAGGGTTTAAACATAAAACGAGCGGTGCAGCCAAGATACTACGCCAAGACAAAGGCTATACCACCATTCAAATGGGAGCAGGAACAAGCATTGTATTTACCGCTTGATACAATGCTTATTCAACCCCGCCAAACGCAATTCAATTTGAAAAGAAAACTATTTATTCTCTTTTTCTAAAGCACGTTTGGCCAAGCCATTCAGTCCATATTTCAATATCAAAGGAATAAATGCAGGTATCAATCTTCCGACAATTGGGAATTTCAATGACATCAAAAATGATAGTAAAAACATGGATGGCACAATAAAAGTAAAATACAAACCAAGCCGGATTCTTTCTGGTGAAATTTCATGTGTCAATAATTTCTTGCTAGGGTTGCTAATGTAGAGCCATAAAACAACATTCATGATGGCAGTCAAAACAATATTCATCACATAGATGCCATATGGAATATGTAGTTCTAATTCTGACGAATATTCACCCAACAAGCCAGAACTAAAAGGCAGCAATACTACTGAAAATAAAAAAAGCAAATTAAGCCAGATTAATCTTGAAGTATAGTCGTTCACATAACCAAAAATTCTATGGTGAACCGACCAATAATAGCCCACAATAAAAAAGCTGATTACAAAACCGAGTAGTTTCCATCCCATGTGTGCAAGTGAATCCCAAAGTAAACCATCGGTAGCATGCTGAATTACAGGTACCTTAAATTCTATAACAAGCAATGTGATGGCGATGGCAAAAACGCCGTCACTAAAAAAAGATATTCTGTCTAACTGATAATGCATCTTTGATTTGTCGTGCCTTGCTTCTCCCATGTTATTTAGTTTTATTGGTTATTTTTTCTGCGTTTATTTGTTTTCCTTTTGATCTCATCGATTTAGCGGAATCGGTAAAATATTGATGCTTATTGAAAAAATCCAATTGGATTTTTTTCCACTCTGTTGGCGTCAGATCTCTTGAGTTTTTTAATTCATCTAAAAGTCTTTGGCTTATAATAAAGTAATCATCTCTTCCCAAATAGTCAAGATCAGCATCACATAAAATTTCCTGCATAAGATTGCTCGGCGACTGTGGAATTCGAGTTGCCATAATCATTTCACAGATAGCATCAATTTCGTCTGGAGCAAATCCCCAAGTTGGCAGAAACTCTTTTGCAAATTGACAGCCCCTTTCTTCATGAGATTTTTCATCCCATATATATCCAATGTCATGCAACCAGGCTGCTGTTTTTAACAAATGCATTTTGTGTTCAGACAAATTTTCTTGTTGCCCATACAATTCGCTTTTTTCAACAACATCACGCACATGATCAATGCTATGGTAAACCAAATGGGCAGGAAGATTGCTGATCAGAAACGCTTCTATTTTGGTGTATTTTTCATCTATAGAACCGAAAAAGTCATTCTTAAAATAGGTTACATCAAATACATTGACAGACTCCTCTTTTCCCTTTACCCGAATAGGAGTCAATTTGCGAAAAGCAAAACTTGACTTATTTTTGACAGCAGAAAATACAGACTCTGAAACAATTATTTGTCCCGCTTTTGCAAAAGAGCATAATCTTGATGAAAGATTTACTGCATCACCAATAACAGTATAGTTCATCTGAACTTTAGATCCGATATTTCCAGAAATCACTTTTCCCGTATTAAGACCAATTCCAATTTCAATTGGAGACTGGCCCCTGGTCATTCGAACCATATTAAGTTCTTCGAGTTTTTGCTGCATTTCTATTGCCGTCAACAATGCTCTTTCTGCATCATCGTCAGAACCAATTGGCGCTCCATAAATTACCATTAAGGCATCTCCGATGATCTTGTCAAGTGTCCCATTATACTTGAAAACAACCTCAATCATCTTATCAAAATATTCATTCAGGGAATCAACCACGTCCTTGGGGCTCATTTTTTCACTCATTGAGGTAAAGCCCCTTATATCACTAAAAAGTGTAGTTACCTCAAGTTCCTGTCCTCCCAAATTGAGATGGTCTTCATTTTCTAATATCTGATCAACAATTTGCTTAGATACGTATTTCTTAAATGTGGATTTCAGCTTATCTAAATTAGATAAATCCTCCATTGCAACGACCGAACCAATGGGTTGATTCAAATCGTTGATCAATGGCGAAACAGAAATATTAACCATAGTAGACTTCCCGTTGCAGACTAATAAAATTTGACTTTCTGCAATCGTAACTGACTCTAACTCACATTTGGCAATTAATTGGGTTATAAGTTGGTTAGAGCCTAAAACATATTCAAAGTGGTTTCCTAAAACACTTTCTTTATCAAGATTAATTATTGCGCTTGCAGCCCTATTAATTTGATTGATCTCACCCATCAAATTAGTAGTAAACACACCAGTAACAATAGATTGCATGACATTATCATTGAAGGTTTTAGCTTCTTTGATATTTTCAATCAATTTAATATTATTATATGCAACGCTAGCCTGTGTTGCAATTGCAGATAACATATTAGCATCAGAATCAAGAAAAGAGGAAAGGCCTTTTCTTGATTCTTTATCAAATAAAATGATCGCGCCAACCAAATTCTTCTTATCTAAAAACGGTGCAATTAATCCATGTTTGCAATGTGTTTTAGATAAAAATGAATCATCCTCAATTATAATATTAAGGGCCGTTCTGGATTGGTTGATTTCACTAATCATACCCTTCCGTTTGTTAAAAATCAAGCCTTTTAAAACAGAAATATCAATGTTGAAATGAGCGCCAATATGCAAGATATCTGAATTATCATCTTCAATCAGAATTAAACCAGAGCTTGCATTCAACACCCCACATGATTTTATCAAAACTTCTTGTAGTAAAACGGGAATTTGATCAAATGAGTTTAGCTCATGGGTTATATCCAATAAGGTCTCTAATTCAAGATACTTTAATTGAAGATCGTTGATCTTGAAATCAGAAGCCATTACAATTCATTTACTGCTGCTTCTTCTGTTTCATGAACAGTTGAATATTTAGTCAATCCCATTATATTAAATGTTTTAGCAACAATTGGAGCTAAATTATAATACCCTATTTTACCATTAACTTCTTGCAGCTTTTCAATAATCTCAATCAATATTGAAACGCCTATACTATTTACAATTTTAGTACCAGCCATATTAATTAAGAACTTGGTATGGCCTTGCGCCATTTTCTCATAAACCAATGTTGATACGGCTTCTCCGCCTACATTGTTTAAATAGCCATTGGTCTCAATGATTACAATAGAATTACTCTCTTTTACATTCGTGATAAAGTCGCTCATAAATTTATTTTAGTTTTTTATATTTTTTTTCATTGTAACCGTTGTGCCTTCTTCATTAGACTCAAATTCAACAGAATCCATTAACTCCTGGATAAGCTGTAGGCCCCATCCTCTTTTTCTTTCATTCTTCCCAATTTTATTTTCAATTTTAGGAATCTCAACTTTTGTTTTGTCGAAACCAACGCCCTGATCAATTACCTTAATAACCAAAGAATCATCTTCAATTAAAAAGTTAATAAAAACATTGTTCTCGGCTCTTGAGTGTTCGAATGCATTAATGCAAGCTTCTATCAGTGCCATACTAATCTCTGCACCTTGATCTTCGGTAAGATTCATGTGCCTTGAAATTACTTCGGCTGTTTGGGTTGCAATCAATTCCATGTTCGGAAGAATGGGCAACCTAAGTTCAACGGAGGGCTTTTTCATTTTTTATTGTTTAATTTTTATTTGCGTTTTATTACTACTATTGTAATGTCATCAGGATTGTTCGCACCACCCAACCATTCATCAACAGCCTTGATCAGCTCATCTTTGATTTGCTCCGATGTTTTATGACCATGAACAGATAATAGTTCAAGTATTTTATCATAATTGAATAGATCACCTTGTTTATTGGGTGCTTCGGGTAGACCATCAGACAATAAAACAAATGCATCGCCGATTGCAAATACTCTTTCTTGTAACTCAAACTCTTCCTTTCTAAGGCCTCCTAATGGTAATCCAACCATTTGTATTTCCTCAACTTTACCAGTTGCAGCTGCATAGTGATAAATTGGGGGCATTGCTGCAGAACTCATCAATACTTTATCAGAAGAAACTTGAAGAATATTCAAGCTCATGCGCATTGTACCGAGATCAACTTTTTTTACAACCCGATTCAATTGACCCAATATTTTGTTGGGGAAATCTACACTAATGCCATTCAAGCCTGCTTTGGCAATTGAGACCATCATACCAGATATAATACCATGACCCGTAGCATCACCACAAACAACATAAATATCTCCATTATCTTCCTCGAAAAAATCATAATAATCACCGCCAATCTCAGTAGAAGAACGTAAAAATGTAGAAATGTCGAGATCTGATCTTGTTGGGATATTTTTAGGAAGCATGCTTTGCTGAAAATCTCGGGCTGCCCTCAACTCATCAGACCTTCTTTCATTTTCAGCCTTCAATCTTGTTTTACGAGACTGATATTTACCAAATAAATATACTCCATAACCCAATAGCATAATATAGGCCAAATAGGCGTACCAAGTTCTATACCATGGAGGTAAGATTGTAAAAGACATGGTGTTTTGCTGAGCGATTAGACCGCTCGCATCCATTGCCCTTACGTGTAATGTATAATCCCCTTCCCTGAGATTGGTGTATTCTTTTTTTGAATCGCTTGTAAAAGCTCCCCACCCCTGGTCTTGACCCTCCAGCCAATAGCTAAAAAGAATTTTCTCTTCATTTCCAAAGACGGGATATGCAACTTCAAAAGTTAGTTGATTTTGACGAAATGGAATTTCTTGGTTTCTTAAAGCAATTGCCGAATCCTGGAAATAAACTGCAGTTATCAAGGCCCTAAAGGTTGAATTTTTCTTTTTCAACGCCAAGGATGGAATGTATCTGAATAATTTTTCATCCTGAGACCCCAACCACACAACCTCGTTGTCTCCCTTTCCTTCTGCAAATATTCTTGCAGATAACTCAGACATGTTAACCTTCTCAAATGGAAATTTTGTTATACTGGGCTGGTTTTTTTCTCCAATATTAAGGGTGTACAATCCGTTGAGTGTATAAAACCAGTTGGCTCCTGACTCACTGTTATAGGTAATTGAAAATACCCCATCTTTTACAAGACTGTCTAAAGACCAGCCCGCATATGTTAACCTGTTGCTTTTAAAATTCACGGCATAAAAATGATATGAAGAATCATAGCCGTAATATTTGCTTGTACCAGCTTGAAAAAATCGAATGGCTTTGTTTTTTCCAAATCTTTTATCTACAACCATTTCATCAAAGCTTCCTGTTCCATCAACGCTATACTTGTATGAAACAGGACCATTCGTTGTATTTAAAATGAGAAATCCCGGCTCTGGTTCAGCAAAACCACTGATATAGGTTTGTATGTTATTGGGGATTGTCTTTTCGTTCCAGCGCCCTTTATCATATTCATGCAATGTCAAACCTTTGCCTGATGAAAAAAGGAGTTTTTTGTTCAGTTTACTTTGTCGTGATGCGCTTGTATAATATTGAGTCTTGATAATAGAAGTCTTGCTGGCTTTTGTGTATTTTATGTTGTAATTATTTGTTGTTATCAACATATCATCAAATAATGACAAATCAGATCCAGACTCATCTACTCCCTGGGGCTTAAAACCAACAGAACCAAAATTATCCTTGGGTGGTATCAACTCATACAAGTCGGTACCCGTTTTTACAAAAAACCGACCTCCCATCCTTAACATTCCACCAACAGCCCCAAATAAACCATTTGTCGTTGTGAAGTAAGTGAGTGATGGGTCAGTGGTAATTACAGATGCGCCATTACTCGCAACCCAAATATCATTAGTTCTGTCTTCAAATATATCTGCCACATAGTTTGATCCCAATCCAATTGAAGTATTTACAATTCTCTTTAATTCAAGATTTTGGTCAATCAAAATGAGACCATATTTAAAAGTACCAACCGCTATTAATCCATTGCTTAAGACTGTATTGCTAAGGTATACCTCTCCCTCAATAATCAACTTATCAAGTTGGGGGGTTTTTGTTTTTTCAAAACTCCCATCTTTTTTGAGCAACCAGAAACCTATATTTCTGGATGCCATTAGAATATTTCCGTTATCCAGTTGATACATAGACTCCACCCTGTTGTTTGCCCACAAGGCCGAACCGTTTATTAACCTAAACTCATTGCCAAGCAGCTCAAGCAAGCCGACTCCCCATTGACGGACAAAAACCCTGTTGCCAACCTTGTGCAAGATGTGTATGCTGGGGTTAAAATGCCATACTTTGAGAAGTTTATTATCGCGGTATTTGTAAACAGCACTATCTGTTTGAAAAAAAATAGTGTCTTTTAGAATGGCAGAACTCCAAACACGACTGGAAACCTTATCTTTTTCTGCCAATGAATTAGACAAAGAAACATACTCATATTGATCTGCGTAATTTTTCTTTAGATATCCAAAATTGAAGTTTGAAGCCAAGTAAATATTTCCTTTTGAATCCGTCCGGATTTTTCTGCCCTCTTCTCCGTATGGTAAACCCTTTAGATTAATTTTTTTGACACGCTTTCCATCATATAATGCAATTCCATTCAAGTGATTGCCTACCAGCACAATACCATTGGTGTCTTGGGCAACAGTCCAGTTGACGCCCCTACCATTTAAAAAATCCCGGGAATAGTTTTTTATAAAATAATTTCCAGTTTCCATTGGGTTGATTTGTGCGATAGCAACATTTCGACAACAAATAGAAATGATCAACAGTATGATATGCGCCTTTTTCATCTTATTGATTTATTTTTTCTTGATTACGATAATTGTAATGTCATCAGGATTGTTTTCTCCAGATAACCACAAATCAACAGCCGCAACCAATTCATTTTTAATAGATTCAGCATCTTGGGATCCAGTTTTTGTAATTATTTCCTGAACCCGTTTGTAATCAAATAATTCTGCACTAGCGTTAGGAGCTTCTGGTAAACCATCTGATAACATTACAAATGCATCCCCTGGAGCAAAATCCCTATCCTCGATTTCAAACAGCTCACGTTTTAGTCCCCCAAGTGGTAATCCACTCATTTGTATCTCTTCCGTCTTCCCCGTAGCTGATACATAATGATAAATTGGTGGCATTGCTGCAGAGCTCATCTCAACAGTTTCTTGTTTTATGCGAATAATATTGAGACTCATTCGCATTGTTCCAAGGTCAACTTTTTTGATAACCTTGTTCAACTGTTTTAAAATTTCACTAGGAGAAAGCGCGCTGATTCCGTTAAGTCCGGCTTTTGCGATAGAAACCATCATACCAGAAATAATACCATGGCCCGTAGCGTCACCACAAACAACATAAAGATCACCGTTTTGCTGCTCAAAAAAGTCATAATAATCACCTCCTATTTCTGTAGAAGACCTCAGGAAAGTAGATATTTCAAGGTCGTTTCTCGATGGCAAAACTTTTGGGAGCATGCTCTGTTGAAAATCCTTTGCTGCTTGAAGTTCAGAGTTTTTCCTCTCGTTATCCATTTTCCTCTTCTGCATGTTCTCTCTGTATTTTACAAATAACCTTACAGAGAAACCAAGTATTGAAACATAAATCAAAAACGCCCACCACGAAAACCAAGGAGCTGGATGAACCCTGATCATCAGCGTTGCCCCTTCTTCGTTCCAAACTCCATCATTGTTGCTTGCCTTTACCCGAAATTTGTATTTTCCTGATGGAAGGTTGGTATAGGTTGCAAAGTGTCGACCTCCGGAGTAGTTCCAGTCACGGTCGTAGCCCTCCATCATATATGCGTATTGGTTAAACTCGGGGCTTTTATAGTTAAAGGCAATGAATTCCAGGCCCAACTGGTTTTCATTGTATTTTATCTGTATCTCTTTATCATAAGCATTGTCTTCAATATTCAACAATTTTCCCATCTTGGTAATTGATTGAATAATCACACTAGGGGGGGTGGTATTGTCTTTTATGTTTTCTGGAATAAAATAATTTGCACCAAATAAACCACCAAAGGCAATTTCTCCATTGTTACTTTTAGAAAAACTAAGCGCGTCGTATTCATAATCCTGAGCCCCGTCATTTTTAAAAAAACTCTTAAACTTTTTTCTTTGGGGATCATATCTTATGATTCCAAAATTGCTGGAGGACCAGACCATTCCGTTTTTATCTATGGTAACATCATAAAGATATTGGCTGGGAATGCCATTTTTTTGGTTCAATATTGTTAGCTTTTTTGCCTTGAGATCGATTGTAACCAGTCCGTATCCAAAGGATGGCAAATAGACCGTTTTTTCTTCATCGATGTCTGCATAACTCATGAGCAATAATCCTACAGGATCAAGTGTTGTCCAAGGGATAAGGTTGGTTATTGTCCCCGTTGACTCATTCCATTTCCAGAAATGTTTGTTGGTGAGAATATATGTTTTATCTTTTCCCTTGTTAAAAATATACTTGATTCTATCTTTTATTTTTAACAAGGGAGTATAGGCTTTCATCTGAAGCTTTCCCTGTTTATCTGAAACCAAAATGGCTGTATCCCCACCTGTTATAAAGTCTCCGGTTTGAGTTAAATAAAAAAATGACTGTCCAATAGCAGCGGGAAGTTTTCCTTCAAGATATTGTTTTGTCAGATTGAGCAACTGAGCAAAGCTTTTCTCTCCTTTTGCTTTTTTGTACAATATCCTTCCTGCCTTTGATGTTCCCATCACATAAATAGCACCGGTATTGTCTTGACCAAACACCCATTTTCTTGACTCAAGTGATTGGGGGTCGTTAAGAAAACGGGTGGATTTTTTGTTTTTTCTATCCACCATTGTTATGCCGCCGCCGGCGTCTAAACTGCCAACCCACAAATTATCTTCGTTATCAATAAATGTACCCCATACAGTTGAAAAGCCCAATGGCATCTCGGATGGCTCGTCTTTGAGTACAAAATTCATTTTTTTCATGGATGGATCATACTTCAGTATGCCCGTATTAGATGATCCCGCCCAAAAGTTTCCCTCTTTATCTTCAATAATATTAAAGTAAAGATCTCCGGAAACTCCGCTATTGGGAGCTGTTTTTGCATTTATGTGAGTAACCTTTCCGGTTTTTATGTCTAGTATCTCTATTCCCAATCCATCAATTCCTGCCCATAACGTTTTCTTATCCCTGCTCAGGCAAACCGACCTTACTTGACCCACTGAAATTGAATGTGGGTTTTTCTTGTCATTTGTGTACATTATACTATCACCTGTT
Source organism: uncultured bacterium (assembly GCA_903894575.1). Lineage (GTDB taxonomy): Bacteria > Bacteroidota > Bacteroidia > Chitinophagales > Chitinophagaceae > Pollutibacter. The sequence goes on along the minus strand of CAITQQ010000393.1, from coordinate 25,325 downwards.
ACATGATTGTATTTAACAATCCCCCTGTCAGAGGCCAAAATACATTCCTCATCGTTCAACTTAATTGACTGAAGAAAGAACATCTGCTTTTCCTGATCGTCGCTCTTAAAAATTCTCTTGGTGAATCGCTCTGTGTTTTTATCAAAAACAACCAATCCATTTCCAGAACTGATCAGCAGATTGTCCTTGCCAACTGCAAGTGCAGATATAAATGTATTGTCCTTCCATCTTCCATTTCTGTCTATTGCCTCTGGAAACCAGTGTTGACTGAACTTGCCGGTTTTGAGGTCTAAAATATACAGGCCTGTAAGAAAAGTGGATATATAAATCTTTTGTCGGAGTGTATCCAAGTTCAATTGAACAACTTGCCCAAGATTGGTGGATTGATAATTGGGAAATTTTTTTCTGAATTCTTCTGAAAAGCCCGGTTTGTAGTTGATCCAACGATCTTCTCTTCGGTCATACATGGATATTGTTCCGAGGTTAGAACCCGTCCATATGTTTCCCTTATCATCTTCCATTGATGCTGTTCTCCAGCCAATTGAAATGGAAGCACTATCTGCAGAGATTGGCTCAAATTTTTTAACGCCATATCCGTCATACCGATTCATTCCCCCCTGTGTTCCTGCCCAGATATAACCCAAATGGTCCTGAATTACCGAGTAGGCAGAACTTTGGGAAAGCCCTTGGGCTATGCTGATGCTTTGAAACTTATAATCAGATGGGGGTTGGGCTAAACAAAAAAATGTTTGCAACAGCAAAATGAAGCAGGTGGTCAGCCGCATGTAAGGATATTTGGATATTGGAAATTACTAAAAAAAATTTATTCTTAAACATGGCAGAATAAAATGACCAAATATTAATATGCAATTTTCCTAAGCACTATCCTTATACCAATAAAAACTGATCCCCATCCTTCCAAAACGGAAGCCTGGTGCGCACTTCATCCAATTGGCTTTTTTCCAAAATGGTGGTATGGACATCCTCTTCTTTGGATTGGTGATAGATGATTTGCCCCAACGGGTCGATGACCATGCTATCACCGCTATGGTAAAGGCCGTTGCCATCATTGCCAACCCGGTTAACGCCAACTACAAAACACTGGTTTTCTATGGCACGGGCCTGTAGCAGGGTTTTCCAGTGCTGGCTCCTTCGCTCGGGCCAATTGGCCACATTGATCATTACATCATATTCTGGCGCAGGGTCGTTTTCGGGATCCGCATTTGTTTGCTGTCTGGCCCAAACCGGAAAGCGGAGGTCATAACAGATTTGCAGGTTGATTTTCCATCCCCCAACCGAAGCGATGGTCCTTTTGTTGCCGGGCGCATAGTGCTCGTCTTCGCCACCCAGGGAAAAACAATGTCGCTTGTCATAATGTCCGTATTGTCCATTGGGAAGCATCCAAATGAACCTGTTGTAGTATTCGCCCTCTTCCTCAATGCTCAGGCTTCCGGCAAGAATGATGCCCTTTTCGCGGGCAATATTCCTCATCCAGGCAATGGTTTCCCCGTCCATCTTTTCTGCCAACAGCTCTGGCTTCATGGTGAATCCGGTGGAAAACATTTCAGGCAAAACCACGATGTTGGTCTTTTCCTTGATGCCCATGATTTTGGTGCCCAACATGTCCAGGTTGGCAACCTTGTTTTCCCAGTGTAAATCAGTCTGTATCGTTGTGATGATCAGCTTGTCCATCCAAAAACAGTTTTATTTTTTTTGAAACAATGTCGTTTTCAAAACCCCGCAACAAAAGGTATTGCCGGGTCTTGGATTGTTTGACAAATACCGTATTTCCAGGGCCCTTCAAAGATGTCCACTTTTTTTCAATCAGCTTCATCAATGTTTTTTCATAGGCCGGCAGGTCAATCTCTTCCCTCAGGGCTTTGCTGATGCTGTAGGAAGATACCTGTCTTTTTTTGAGCTCCATCTCAATCTTTTTTCGGCCCCATTGCTTGATCCTGAACTTTCCACCCACAAAAGCCGCCGCAAATCTCTCCTCATTCAAAAATCCCTCTTCAATCAGCTTGGACAAAAGCAGGTTGGCATCAACCCAGGCAATGCCATAGCCCGAAATTTTCATCTTGACCTCCTGGTGTGATCTTTCCTGAAAGGCACAAAAATGGCGAATCTTTACATAGGCCTGTTCTGGTGTCAACACCTTTCTCTTAAATCCATATTCCTCCATTGTCGGCAAATTAATCATTAACCAGCGTCAGCGGGGTGGTTTTCAACATTATTGGTTGTTTTTTTCCAAAAATGTCAAAAAATTTTGCCCATTTTATATGCCCATTGCGACTATATTTGCCTGATACAAACAAGGATAGCATATGAAATTTATCGTCTCCTCATCGGCCCTTCTCAAACAGCTTCAGCAGATCAATGGCGTCATCGGTTCAAACAATGTTTTGCCGATCCTGGAAGATTTCCTTTTTGAGATTGAAACCAACAAACTGACAGTTGTTGCTACCGACCTGGAAACCGTGATGAAAATCCACCTTGACATTGAAGCCAAGGACAGTGGCCGCGTTTGTATTCCGGCAAAGATCCTGATGGACTCTCTGAAGAACCTTCCGAACCAGCCGCTGACTTTTGATATCGACAAGAATTTTGGTATCGAAATCACCAGCGACAACGGTAAATACAAGGTCATGGGAGAGAACCCGGACAATTTTCCAAAAGAACCTCCTGCAGACGAAACCTCTGCCTTTACCATGACCAGCCATGCGTTGTTGACAGCCATCAACAAATCAATTTTTGCGGTCAGCAACGATGACCTTCGTCCTGCCATGACCGGTGTGTTTTTTGAGTTGGAGAAAAACGGCATCACCGCTGTTGCCACCGATGCACACAGGCTTGTGCGCTACAAACTGAAAGACGTACAGTGTCCAAGAACAGACAACTTCATCGTTCCCAAAAAACCTTTGAATCTTTTAAAGAGCTCATTGCCCGACAATGAAGATGAGATTTCCGTATCATACAACAACAACCACTTGTTTGTTACACATGGCACGGTTGAACTTTCTTGCCGCTTGTTGGACGCCCGTTTTCCTGATTACAAAGTGGTGATTCCTGCAGACAATCCTTACAGAATGACGATTTCTCGCCAGGATTTTCAGTCAGCCCTTCGCCGCGTAAGCATATTCAGCAACAAGAGCACCAACCTGGTAACCTTGAGCATTTCTGGCAGCGAACTCCAATTGCTTGCCCAGGATGTCGACTTCAGCTTCGAAGGAAACGAAAGAATGTCTTGCCAATACGATGGAGAAGACATCACCATTTCCTTCAATGCCCGCTTCCTGATTGAAATGCTTGGAAGCACCGATAGCGATGAGGTTCGTGTGGAATTGTCTACCCCAACAAAAGCTGGTTTGATCAAGCCCGTAGAACAAGATGATAATGAGGATTTGCTGATGCTTGCGATGCCTTTGATGTCTAACTAAAAAACAATTGATATGGATGCGTTGATCTCCTATTTCAGCGATCTTGAAAAAAGACCCCTCGAAAGAGCGGGTTTTTTTATAGCCGGCATGGTCTTTTTATGGATCATTGAAAATGCCATACCGCTGCTTCAAACCGATTACAAAAAAAGCAAGGGCCGTCACGCTGCCACCAACATCGCTTTCACAGCGATTCATTTCATCATTCACACCTTGCTTGCAGGGGGGATTGTCTTCATCGCCGGATGGACAAATGAGCATCAATTCGGATTGGTGCATTGGTTTAGCCTCAGCCCTTTGGCGATTATCATCATCACCTGCCTGGTCCTGGATTTTTTTGCAGGCTGGCTTTGTCATTTTGTTGAACACCAGGTGCCGCTGTTCTGGCGTTTTCACATCATCCACCATGCAGACAACAACGTGGACGTAACCACCGGTCTTCGTCACCACCCCCTGGAATCGGTTTGGCGCGGTATATTTTTCTATATCGGGATCTTTGTGGCCGGGGCACCCATGTTTGCGGTTTTGTTATACCAAACAGCCCTTGTTTTCATTACTGGATTTACACACGCCAACATCAGCCTTCCCAAATGGCTTGATAAGACATTGAGCTGGTTCCTGGTTTCCCCCAACATGCACAAGGTGCACCACCACTGGAAACAACCCTATACCGACAGCAACTATGGTGCTGTGTTTTCCATCTGGGACAGGTTGTTGGGTACATTCATGAAACTTGATCCTTCCAAGATCCGCTATGGCCTTGATCAATATTATCCAAACGATAAGGATGAAGATTTTGTAAGGCTCCTGAAAAGACCATTTCAAAAATTAAAATAGCTTGAAAAATATTGCTGTCATTCCTGCACGCTTTGCTGCCAGTCGTTTTCCCGGAAAACTGATGCAGAGAATTGGTGAAAAAACCATCATCAGGATGGTGTATGAAAACGCTGTTGCCATGAATCTCTTTGACGAAGTGTTGGTTGTTACAGACAGCGACGAAATCATGAACGAGATTGTTTCTATTGGTGGATCTGTGAAAAAGAGCACCAAAGATCACCAGAGCGGTAGCGACAGGATTGCAGAAGCAATTGAATCAATGGACGTAGATGTGGTCGTCAATATTCAGGGAGATGAACCCTTTGTAGAAAAAGAACCACTCCAGGACCTGCTGAATTGTTTCAAGGATCCTGGTGTATCAGTTGCCTCCGTCATGAAAAGGTTTGGGGAGAGGGATGAACCAGAAAACCCGAACCAGGTGAAGGTGGTTTGTAACAGACATAACGATGCGCTTTATTTCAGCCGTTCGCCCATTCCTTTCAAACGCAACCGCAGCGCAGACCTCCCTTATTTTAAACACGTTGGCGTATATGCCTACAGAAAAGAAACCCTGCTCAACTTTACACAGTGGCCGATGGGTGCACTGGAACAAACCGAAATGCTTGAGCAGTTGAGGTATCTTGAAAACGGGGTTGCCATCAGGATGGTGGAAACAAAAACCAGCAGCATTGGCATTGATACACCAGAGGATCTTGAAAGAGCAAGGGTTGAATACAAATCTTCATTAAAAGGGTTTTAAGACCGTTATTTTCTTTTAAACACAGGGACCGTGCTGCATGGCTCACCGTACATAAGCGATTTGACCACAGGCAGAAGTAGGATGGAGATTGCTGCATAGGCATATTCGGGAATAGGCTTGTCTCCACACCCCTTCACCACCACGCGCTTTCCTTCAAATGCTGCTGCATTGACTCCTCTGATGTTTTCGATAAAAATTTGTTTAAAGGCTTCCTCCGGAGTTCCAGAGATGATGGATTTTGCGATGCCAGAAAGCTTAGATGCAACGAGCATATAAGCCCACATAGGGACAATGGCGTCGGTTGAACAATACACACAAACATCCTTGTTCTCGTATTGGTTCCAATCATGCCGGTCAAGGGCCTCCCTGAAATCCTTCTCCTTGAGCAGCATTTCCATAAAAAGGAAATTTTTCAAGTCAAAAGGCATTGGCGCTGTGACTGGGTAATACTTTTCAAGGTCGATGGTGATCAACCCGCTTTCTGCCACCTTGTTCCTGATTTCTTCCATGATACAAAGTTACCAAAAATGCAACAGCCACCCCCGAGGGTGGCTGTGCGTTTGTTTTCTCATGAGCAGTATGTCATCAGTATCCTGCGTCCCTTCTTTTATCAACGATTTTCATTGATTTTTTCAAAGATTCCATCGTACTGTATCCTGCGAATTGCTTCATTTGTGACTCAAGCGCCTTCTTTTGACCAACAAAATCGATTGCTGAGGAAGGAAGGGCACCAACCTGGTTCACTTTAATATAGTATACACCATTTTGACCGTCAATCACGTCTGATGTATTAGACAAGTTGTTTTTGTAAAACGCTGCACCAATTACTTTTGTTTCTGAACCAAGGTTGGGAACAAAAGGATCTGCAAACCTGACCGTGTCTGTTTTGCCGGTAGTTCCACCAAGCAGTGCCGCCAATTTATCCAGGTTTTTCTCGGATCCAGCCTTTTGGGCTACCATTTCTGCCTTTTTCTTGTTCCTGAGGGTTGGTTCTACCAATACCCTTGCAACTGAAGCCGGTTGAACACCCTCCTCGATTTCATTGGTAACCATGGCTACCACATATTGGTCTTTGAGGTCGAATGGTTCTGAAACAGTTCCTGTTTTGTTTTCAAATATCCATTTTACGATGGCCCTTGAAGAAAGTGGACCAGCGCTGTAATCAAGCTCCTTGATGTTCTCGGCGGTCAGCTTGTTGATCTTCATCTTTGTAACGGTTTCATCAAAAGACTTTTGATCCCTGCTGCTTCCTACAAATTGAGTTGCAGCAGAAGATGCTGAGGCGTCTGTTTCTTCGCTGGCAACAATGGGTTTGGCGAGATAGGCAACCTTGTATGCCTCTTCGAAATTTTTCTGGTTCAACACTTCAATGATATGGTAACCAAACTCTGTTTTCACCACTTCCATGCTTCCCTTGGGTTTGTTGAAGATGAAGTCTGCAAATTCTTTTGCCAGGTTCATGTCAACAGAAGAGAAATCATATTCACCACCTTTGGCCTTGCTTCCCTGGTCATCGCTGAGTGCCGCCGCCAAAGCTCCAAAATTTCCGCCAGATTTGATCACTGCATAAATGCTGTCAATACTCTTTTTGGCTGCGCTGTCGCTGCGCCTTTGTTGACCGGTTTGCGGATCAACAATTCCTACGAGGATATGCCTGCACTTTACAGAATCAGGCAATGATTTTGTTTGTATTTTTTTCGCGATCACATAGCTTCCTCCGTCTAGGTATGGGCCAGCCACAGCACCAACAGCCAATGAGATGATGGTATCCTTTGCGCCCATCTGCAGCTTAGACTTCAAGGCAAATCCATCAAAAAATGGAAGCGAAGTATTGTTTCTTGTAACAAAGCTTTTTGCATCAGGAGCTGCATAGAATGCGGCTTTCAACTCATTGAGCTGATTGTAAACCCTTGAAGAGTCCTGTGGTGTTGGGTTTGCGCTAAAAGAAACGTAAGCGATGCTTTTTACATGCTCCTGTTTGAATTCATCTTTATGCTTTGATACGTAATCACTGATTTCGCTGTCGCTCACTTTAATGGTGCTGTCTGCGATAGTGGTATAAGGAACACTTACAAATGAAATTGAAGCAAAAGAGGCGTTGTCAGCTGCCATCTTCTCCAACATCCACTTGGGAACATAAGAACCTTGTGTAATCAGAGAGGTATATTTCTGAGAGAGCAGGTTGATGCCAATCGGCTTGATCAGTTGCTCTTCTATATTCAAGGCATCTTCGGGTTTTGAACTCTTTTTTACATTGGTAAACCAGTTTCTCGCAGCATTCACATCATAGGCTCCGGTGGTTTTATCAGCAAACATTTGCTTGAACTCCTGGGGAGCATCATCAGAAAACAATACAGCTCCGAGCTCTTTAGGCGTAACAGCCAATCCAAGTTTCGCGGCTTCTCCATTGATCATTTCTTCCTGCACATATGAGTTCCAAACATTTTCAACAATTGTTTGGGTCATCATTTCATTGGTTTGCATGCCCTGAGAACGGTAGTTTTGTTCCACCATGTTCACCTTCTTGCTGAAATCAACCAATTCAATGTCTTTTCCATTGATGGATCCCGCTGTGGTGGCCTGTCCGTCAAACATGCTTCCGCCCTTGCCAACAAACGCATCCTGAACCAAAAAGCCGATCAAGCTGATCGCGATCATTGTGGTAAGCAATACTGCTGCCTTGTCCCTAATTTTCTGAATAATTGACATACTATATATATTATTATAAGAGTTGGCAAAAATAGGGTAAAAATGGTTATTAACAAATTGTGGAAAACGACGCGGAACCCCAATTTTAAAAATGATTTTCGGCTGTTTTCTGGCTGTTCAGGGAAAATTTTTGGTTTTCCACATACCCTTGTTGATATCCTGGTTTTTATGTGGATTACTGCCCAATTTTAAAAATGATTTTGTGGATTGTTTTTAACAAGTTGGGGGTTTTTATTGAATTTCTAGATTGGTTGATTTTTTGCAACAATTTACCCTTGGTTTATCCACAGGATTTTTAATTTTTTCTTGCTGTTGAAAATTATCAATAATTATTTTTTTAATGTTAATAGGATTCATTTGAATCAGTATCAGTAATGATATTCGTCATGTGTATAATTGTGAATTGATGTTAATTCATGTGATTATAGATAGAATAAAAATTGATAAAAAATAGTTTCCAACATTTCCACAACCCTAATAGTAATAGTGTCTTTTATAAATAATAGATAATTATAAATACTACAAGGGATATTAACAATCAAAAATACCTGATGAAAGCAATTGAATATTCTGTAATTTTCAGCTGATGAAACAAATTAAGAATATCATTTTTGATCTGGGTGGAGTATTGATCGACTGGAATCCTGAGTACATGTATAAAAAGATCATTACAGATGACAATGAGAGAAAGGAATTCTTAGAAACCATTTGTACGATGTCCTGGAACGAAGAGCAGGATGGTGGAAGAAGCATCAAAGAAGCCAATGATTTACTATTATCATTATACCCAGATAAGAGTGATTATATTCTCGCTTTTTATCAAAGGTGGGAAGAGATGCTCAATGGACCCATTGAGGGCACTGTTGAGGTTCTAAAGCAGCTTAAATCAAATAATAAACACCGTATATACGCTCTCACCAACTGGAGTGCTGAAACCTTTCCTCGGGCTTTAGAATTATTTGATTTTCTTCATTGGTTTGATGGTAGAATTGTTTCTGGAGAAGAAAATACGCGAAAACCATTTCCTGAAATTTATGAGTTAACCTTAACCAGATTTGGTCTTGATGCTTCTGAAACGGTTTTTATTGATGATAACCTTCGAAACATCAAAGCAGCAGAAGCCTGTGGTATTCAGTCTATACATTTTCAAACTCCAGATCTCCTGATCAATGAACTAAAAAAACTAGAAGTGATTTAATCAACTCAAGAGCTGATATGCAATAAAACTCAGTAAATAAGCCAATCCTGTCATGTAAATCAATTGTATGATGGGCCATTTCCAGGAACCTGTTTCCTTTTTTACAATCGCCAATGTACTCATGCATTGCATAGCCAAAAGATAAAAAATCAAGAGTGAATAACCAGTAGCAGTGGTATATACCAAGGTTCCATCACTCCTTTTTGCTGCATGCATCTTATTCCGCAGGGTTTCACTATTTTCATCAGCAGCATCACCTACGCTATACAATGTTGCCATTGTACCAACAAATACTTCTCTGGCTGCAAATGATGTGATCAAAGCAATGCCAATTTTCCAATCATATCCCAATGGACGGATTATCGGTTCTATACTGCGGCCCATAATACCTGCATAAGAATTTTCCAATAGTGCAGATGATTTTTCTGTTTGGTATTTATTTATATTTTCAGGATCATTCTTGATCAATCCTGCATATTTTTCTTCAATATTTTTTCTTTTTTCTGTTGGGCCAAATGAACTGAACGCCCACAATACCAAAGAAATAATCATGATTACCTTACCAGCATCAAATACAAATACTTTGGCCTTTTCAATCATGGTGTATACAATGTTTTTCCATCTTGGTTGTCTGTAAACAGGTAATTCAAGTATAAAAAAACTTTTTTCTTTGATCTTGATAAACAAATTCATCACATAAGAAACAAGCAAGGCTATCACTATTCCCAACACATATAATCCCATCAATACCAATCCCTGTAAACTCACCACACCCAATATATTTTTATTGGGTACAACCATAGAAGCTAAAATAGTAAATACTGGTAACCTTGCACTACAACTCATGAAAGGTGTGACCATGATTGTAAGCAATCTTTCTTTTTTATTTTCAATATTTCTTGCACTCATGATGGCTGGAACGGCACATGCAAATCCGCCAATCATGGGCATCACACTTTTACCATTCAATCCAACCCTTCTCATGATCCTGTCTGAAAGGAAGCTGATCCTGGCCATATATCCAGTGTCTTCCAGTAAAGTAATCAAACCAAACAATATCATGATCTGTGGAACAAAAACCAGAATTCCTCCCAATCCAGCCAAGATTCCATTGACAACAATGTCTGCTATCCAACCCTCTGGTAAAATTGATCCCAACCAGCCCCCCAAGATTCCAACTCCAGATTCTATCAAATTCATTGGATATTCAGCTACCCAAAATACACTCTGAAATAGAATAAATAAAACCACCCCCATGATCAGATAACCCCATGTTCTGTGTAAGAAAAAATGATCAAGCCTTTCAGAGAACATTTTTCTTTTTTCAATGCTCTCTTCCTCAACAGATTTGAGCATTACCTGTCTTATTTTTTGATACCGTAGTTGAATATCTTCTGCCTGTATTTTGGTATGATTGAATTTATATTTTTCTTCTATTGCTTCAATTTTCACTTGTATTGAAGAACTCAATTCAAATGATTCATGGTTGATCAGATGATGAATGGCAGCATAATTCCCCAAATTGGGCATCAATTCCCGCATTTCACCGATTGCACCCTTTGCCAATTCTTCAATTGGAAAAAAATCCTGTCCGCTAGCTTCTATGTTTAGCATTTGAGTAACCGTCGACTTTAATTGCTCAAGTCCTTTGCCAGTTCTTGCATTAACCAAGACAACAGGTACCTGCATCTCTCTTGCTAAGCAATCAACATCAATTTTAATACCTCTTTTTTTGGCAAGATCAACCATTGTCAAAGCAACTACTACAGGTATTTTAAGATCAATGACCTGGGACACATAGAGTAGATTTCTTCTCAGGTTACTGGCATCAGCTACAACAATTGCTAAATCAATTGATTCCTCCTTTTTGGGTGTCATCAACTGCTTATAGGAAACCCACTCATCGCTTCTCCTTGGATACAAACTATAGGTTCCTGGCAAATCAAGCACAATGCATTCTTGCTTGTTGGGTAATTTGAAGCCACCTTCTTTTTTTTCTACCGTTACTCCTGGGAAATTGCCAACTTTTTGGTTCAACCCTGTCAACAGGTTGAATAGTGAACTTTTTCCACTGTTTGGATTACCGATCAGGGCTATATTAGGCTTGTTTCCTATCATTTATGGTTACCAAAGGTACATCCAATTGTAGCCTTCTTTTTACGAAAACAGTAAAAAGCACATCTTTACTCATATATTCGAAATCATCCGTCCAACTACACTAAATTTGCAATAAAATACGCCACATGTTCAGGATTTTAATCCCACTGCTTCTCTTGGTTCAGTTTGCATCAGCCCAAAAACTTAAAAAAGCGGATAAAGAGATTGTTCAATACCTGCAACAGCAAGTTGGTTACCTTTCTTCTGACGAGTTAAAAGGCAGAAGAGCCGGCGATCCTGGTGAAATTTTGGCATCTGAATTTATCGCTGCTAAATTCAAAGAAATTGGCCTTATCCCAAAAGGGGATAACGCTACCTTTTTTCAGCATTTTTCCATAAATGACGGTAAAGAATTATCTGAAGGAAATGAATTAAAAGTAAATGGAAAGATACTCAAGCCAGGAGTAGATTTTTTCCCCCTCTCCAACTCACCATCAGCCAATTTTAATGCAGAAACTTCTCCTTCGTTAAATGAAAAAGGGCAACCATGGATGATTGATATTGCAGAATCTATCCAGGAAAACAAGGATAATCCCCATTTCGACGTTGCTAATTTGTTGAATGATAAAATAACAAAAGCAAAGGATAAAGGTGCTTCTGCAGTTTTATTTTTCAACTCATCCTCATTGGATGATAAAATCCGGTTTGATCCCAAAGACAGATCGGAACCCACACCAATTCCTGCTGCCTACATCAATACCAACGCTCAAAAGGCACATTTGTCTGATGTTTCCTCCTCTTTTCAGATTTCAGCCAAGCTATCCATCAGCCCAAAAATAAGAAAAGCAAGAAATGTGGTTGGTTATTTGGATAATAACGCACCCCTCACCATCGTAATTGGAGCCCACTTTGATCACCTCGGATACGGTGAAGATGGAAATTCTATGATTAGAACTGGTGATCTTGGCATACACAATGGTGCTGATGATAATGCCAGTGGAACGTCATCTATGATTGAACTTGCTTTTCTTTTGAAAAACAGCAAAGCAAAACAGTATAACTATCTATTAATTGCGTTTTCGGCAGAAGAACTGGGTCTCAATGGATCTAAATATTTTGTAGAAAATCCCACCATCTCTTTGAGCAATGTCAATTACATGATCAACATGGATATGGTTGGTAGAATGAATGACAGTACAAAAACAATCACTGTTGGTGGATATGGTACATCTCCATCCTGGAAACCAATGATGGACGCTGTGAAGAAAAAAGATTTTTCCATCAAGGTTGATTCAAGTGGAACTGGGCCAAGCGATCATACATCTTTTTATCGAAAAGATATTCCTGTTCTTTTCTTTTTCACCGGTCTTCATTCTGATTACCACAAACCAAGTGACGACGCTGATAAAATCAACTATGTTGGTATGTTAAAAATCATTCGTTTTATTCAACAAATGATTGAAGCTGACAAACAGGAACAAAAACTTGTTTTCACCAAAACCAGAGAACAACAAACTTCTACATCAGCCCGATTCTCTGTAAGTATGGGGATCATGCCCGATTATTCTTATACCGGCTCTGGTGTTCGCGTAGATGGTGTATCTGATAATCGTCCTGCAAAAAAAGCAGGAATTCTTACGGGTGACATTGTCAAACAATTGGGTGAACACAAAACATCTTCTGTAGAGTCTTATATGCAGGCCCTTTCAAAATTCAAGAAAGGTGACAAAACGACTACGATTGTGATGAGGGGAGAAAAAGAAATCAGTTTTGAAATTGTTTTCTGATGAAACTCAGGCTTGATGACGATAAAATGTCTGATCATTTTTTCGAGGATACAAGAATACTTGGCATTGTTTGTACCCTGAAAAACTATCATTTTTGTTGGCACATCGAAAAGGCATTACAAATTGATTTTCAGACTGCCCCCGATTTGCAGATTGGGATGGAAAAAAACAGAAGATCTTATTCATTTACTGTTTATGAATTCTTGCATCCTGTTTCTGCAAAAGAACATTTTCTATATAGCAATAAACACGAAGGAGAATTCCTTTTGCCAGAACTTCAGCATCTTGATTTTATTTGGTTGGTCAGGGATTCATTCCAAGATGAATTATATTTTCAGCAACTACAACAACAATTGAGGTCTATACCTGGTGTGCAGCTTGTAACAGAAGTGGCACATGAAAAAATAAAATCAAAAGATAATTTACAACGATAATTTATGTGGGAAGAAAAAGACAATCAACTCTATAGAAAATTTGTATTCAACAATTTTATTGAAGCATTTGCCTTCATGACCAAGGTTGCTATTCTTGCAGAAAAGGCCAACCATCACCCTACCTGGATAAATACATGGAACACGGTTGAAGTCTGGCTTTCAACACACGATGCAGGAAATATTGTTACAAACAAAGACCTCGAGCTTTCTAAATCTATAGATGCACTTTGATTATAGGATACTTTTATCAATAAACAGTTATTGCAAAATCTCCCGATGCTGTAATTTCCCCTATTGGTGTGGTCCTCTCCGATAAACCATTTTGCTTCAGTAGTTCAATTACATCCTGAACAGCATCTTTATCTACTGCAATCAACAAACCACCACTGGTTTGAGGATCGGCCAATATGTTTTTTTGTAAGCCTTGGTTATGACCATCATTAAAATGAACCCTGTGTCCATAACTCGCCCAGTTTCTATTCGTGCCCCCAGGAACCGATCCCAATTCAACATATTCAATCAATCGTTCCGATATCAAAGGAACTGTATTGAAATTTATTCTTGCAGATAAGCCGCTTCCTTCAGCCATTTCAATGAGATGCCCCAAGAGTCCAAAACCCGTAACATCTGTCATTGCATGAACGCCTTCTATTTTTCCCAAGAGTGCACCTATCTTGTTCAGCTGCATCATTTGGTCTGCAGCCAATGTTTTATCACCCTCTTTCAGTAAGTTCTTTTTTTCTGCAGTTGTCAAAATCCCAACACCGATTTTTTTGGTCAACAACAACAAATCCCCTTTTTGCGCCGTATTGTTTTTTTTCAGGTTTTTGATATCAACCAATCCATTGACAGCCAGTCCAAAAATGGGTTCAGGTGAATCAATGCTGTGTCCTCCTGCCAAGGGAATACCTGCTTCCAGACAAATACTTTTGCTTCCTTCTATAACTTTTTTAGCCACCTGGGGTGACAACAGGTTGATTGGCCATCCCAGGATGGCTATAGCCATGATCGGATCCCCACCCATCGCATACACATCACTGATCGCATTGGCTGAGGCTATTCTTCCAAAATTATAGGGATCATCAACAATTGGCATGAAAAAGTCTGTTGTTGAAATCAAAGCTTTTCCATTCTGTAAATCATATACAGCAGCATCATCTTTGCTATGGTTCCCAACAATCAAACGGTCATTGTCTGGCATGCTGAAATTTGAAGACAAAATTTCATCCAATATTTTGGGCGATATTTTACAACCACAGCCTGCGCCATGTGAGTATTGTGTCAGTTTAATTTCTTCCATTTTTCTGCTGTATGATTTTTAAAGCATTATCCATATCGTTTACCACCTCCGTATCAACGACAAATATTTCTGGTTTAGGTTCTTCTCTGTTTTGTAATCCTTTGCTGTACTGCTTGTCATAATATTTTAACAATACCTCAAAACATCCATGCATGTTCTTTTCTTCAAGCGCAGCAATGGCTGTTTTGGTTTCAAGACCACCAAGCCTTTTTTGGATCCGAACTATAGCATCTTTGAGTGCCACCCAATCAAGTATTCCATATGTATCTACCAAATAATTTAATCTTGAACCGAAGGGAATATTTAAGAATACAATTTCGCATTTTCGCATGTGTGTCCACATGGTTTGTGGAATGTTTACAGTTCCTATACGCTGGCTTTCATCTTCAAGCCAAATTTTTGTATCTGGATATTTTTCTTTTTCTATTTTAATGGCAATGGCAAGTTTGTTTTCAAACATCTCCTGGCTGGGTTGTTTGGGTAAACCAATATTCCCAAAAGCTGACCCTTTGTGACCCGCAAGACCTTCGAGATCTACTACAGCCTCATTCATTGATTTCAAGGAATGCAAGACAATGGTTTTGCCCGATCCGGTATTTCCTCCCAAGATTTGAAACTCATGCTTTTTACCCAATTCATTGAGTACCCAATTTCTGAATGTTTTGTAACCCCCAACAAGTGTGTATACCTTGAACCCATATAGATCAAGCAACCAGGCAACTGCAGCACTTCTCATTCCTCCTCTCCAGCAATGCACCAACACGGTTTTATCTTCTGGATTTTTTTCTTTGATCAGACGCTCTGCCGTTAAGAGCATTTCTTTCATCTTGGGCCCAAACAAATCAAGACCCTTTTTTATGGCTTCTTCTCTAGATTCTTGCTTATAGATCGTTCCAACAACGGCCCTTTCTTCATCATTAAAAAGTGGAATAGAAGAAGCACCCGGGATATGTGCATGGGAATACTCTGCATTGCTTCTTACATCAATGACAGTATGGATTTGTGAAAGTTGAACAAATTGTTCAACCGGAATTTTTTCTATTCCCATATCTTTTTAAGAAAATCACTTGTTCATGGTTGCAAGAAACTCTTGGTTGTCTCTCGTACCCTTCATTTGTTTGAGCAAAAGGTTCATGGCTTCTTCACTGTTCATGTCTGCAATATGATTGCGCAAGATCCACATTCTTTGCAGCACGTCCTTATCAAGCAACAGGTCTTCGCGCCTTGTTGAAGAAGCGGTCAAGTCGATAGCAGGGAACATTCGTTTGTTTGCAAGTCTCCTATCCAGTGCCAACTCCATGTTACCGGTTCCTTTGAATTCTTCAAAGATGACTTCATCCATTTTGCTTCCTGTGTCAATCAATGCAGTTGCGAGTATGGTCAGCGAACCACCATTTTCAACTTTTCTTGCTGCACCAAAAAATTGTTTCGGTTTTTGCATGGCGTTGGCTTCCACACCACCAGACAATACTTTTCCTGAGGAAGGGGCAACGGTATTGTGTGCCCTTGCCAATCTCGTGATGGAGTCAAGTAAAATCACTACATCATGACCACACTCAACCAGTCGCTTTGCTTTTTGAAGCGCCATGGCAGATACTTTCACATGTTTTTCGGCAGGCTCATCAAAGGTTGATGCGAGCACCTCTGCCCTTACGCTGCGCTCCATATCTGTAACCTCTTCCGGACGCTCATCAATCAAAACAACCATCAAATAACACTCCGGGTGATTGGTTGCAATGGCATTGGCCACCTCTTTCAGCAACATTGTTTTACCAACCTTTGGTTGAGCAACAATCAATCCTCTTTGACCTTTACCCAGCGGGGTAAACAGGTCCATCATCCTTGTAGAATAATTGTCTTGTTTTGTATAAAGATTGAATTTTTCAAAAGGAAACAAGGGTGTCAGGTAATCAAAGGGTACCCTGTCGCGAACTTCATCCGGCAAACGACCGTTCACCGTATCTACTTTATAGAGCGCAAAATATTTTTCTCCTTCTTTGGGTGGTCTAACACTTCCACTGATGGTATCACCAGTTTTTATGCCGAATAGTTTTATTTGAGAAGGTGAAACATAAACATCATCTGGTGAAGAAAGATAGTTATAATCGCTGCTCCTCAAAAATCCATAACCATCTGGCATCATTTCCAACACACCTTCACCCGCAATGGCTCCATCAAACTCTACATTGAATACGGGTTCTTTTTTAATGAAGAGTTGCTTGGTTGGGGCTTCATCCTGCGCAATCACGTTTTCTGGTGATTGTGGCTCTTCACCATTTTGATTTTCTGCAGTAACAGCTTCTTGTTGTTCCACTTGGGCCACAACTGCTTTTGCTGGTATAGGTTTTATCTTTTTGATCGGTTGTTTAACTTCTTTTGAAACCCCTGGTTCGGCTTCCTTTTCTTCCACCACAGGTACAGCTGGAGGCCTTCCTCTTTTGGCTACTTTTTTCTCCAGTTTTGGCGCTTCAGACATCTCGAGTGCTTCAGGACTGGCGTCTTCATTTTCAACGATAGCCTCTTCTGTACTGTTTGATGTAGTTGTTTTTACAATTCTTTTCTTTTTTATTACACCATCTTTAGCCTCCGGTTTTGTACCACTGTTCAGGATTGCTTGTTTGTCTAAAATTTTATAGATCAGATCCTGTTTTTCCAATTTCTTTACACCCGTAATTTTGAGTTGTTCTGCAATATCGAGCAGTTCTGGAACAAGCATGTCGTTCAGCTGTAGAATGTCGTACATAGATGTCATTTGAGTAATAGACCCTTTTGGGAATGAATCGAGATGATGATGATGTTTGTGAATTGAAAACGATGTATGGGGCGATGCTTTCCTGATAATGCCCCTGTTTCCGTTAGCAATATTAACGCTTTTTCAATTTTAAAAAAAATATTTGCCCATCTTATCCCCGATGCCGGGCCCTCGCTACTTCCTATTTATTACCTTTGCCGCAAGAAAACAAGCATATGTTTAACAAGCGAATCAAGATAAAAGAGCTTTTGCTTCAACCGGCTGGTCAGAAAGACATAATTGTAATGGGTTGGGTCCGCACTTTTAGAAATAATCAGTTCATCGCCTTGAATGACGGATCGACCAATACCAACATACAGGTTGTTGCCCCCCTTGGTCAATTTGATGACGAACTTTTAAAAAGAATCACGACGAGCGCCTCTCTCAAGATTACAGGTGAACTTGTTGCCTCTCAGGGTAAGGGCCAATCTGTCGAAGTTGTTGCTACTGCCATTGAGGTGCTTGGTGACTCTGATGCTGAAAAATATCCTCTTCAACCCAAAAAGCATAGTCTTGAATTCCTGCGTGAAAAAGCGCACCTGAGATTCAGAACCAATACATTTGGATCTGTTTTTAGGGTAAGGCACGCACTTGCATTTGCGATACATCAGTTTTTTCATGAAAAAGGATTCCTGTACATGCATACTCCCATCGTTACAGCAAGTGATGCTGAGGGAGCTGGTGAAATGTTTCGCGTTACAACACTTCCATTTGACAATCCGCCACGCGATGAAAATGGAGCCATTGATTTTAAAGAAGATTTTTTTGGACGCAGTACCAACCTCACTGTCAGTGGGCAACTAGAGGGTGAACTTGGAGCTACTGCATTTGGTGAAATATATACTTTCGGGCCTACGTTCAGGGCGGAGAACTCCAATACTACCAGACACTTGGCAGAATTTTGGATGATTGAACCAGAAATGGCTTTTTCCGATTTGGAAGACAACATGAACCTGGCCGAATCTTTCATCAAGTATATCATTGGTTTTGTGATCCAACACAACATTGAAGACCTTGTTTTCCTTGATCAGCGCCTTGCAGAAGAGGAAAAACAACTCCCTGCTGACAAGCGCAGTGAAATGGGATTGATCGATAAACTAAGGTTTGTACTAGACAATGACTTTGAGCGGATCACATATACAGAGGCCATTGATATTTTATTGAATTCCCCAGCCTATAAGAAAAAGAAATTTCAATATGAGGTGAAATGGGGTATCGATATGCAAAGTGAACACGAAAGGTACCTGGTTGAAAAACATTTCAAAAAACCGGTCATTGTTACCAATTACCCCAAAGACATCAAAGCCTTTTACATGCGCCAAAATGATGACGGCAAAACTGTTGCCGCCATGGATATTTTGGCCCCAGGCATTGGAGAGATTGTTGGTGGTTCCCAAAGGGAAGAACGGCTTGCTTTACTTACGCAACGCATGAAGGATATGCACATTGCTGAAGAAGAATTGTGGTGGTACCTTGACACAAGAAGATTCGGTACGGTTCCTCACGCAGGTTTTGGTCTAGGTTTTGAAAGAATGGTTCTTTTTGTTACTGGAATGACCAATATCCGTGATGTTATAGCTTTTCCACGTACGCCTAAGAGTGCTGAGTTTTAGCCATTGCTAGTTCCTTGACCTTCCGATGAATGCACATGATGGGTATATGTGTTTCGTGTATCAATTCACGCGTTGTACTTTTTTCAAAAAACCGCTCAAGCATACTGTGTTTTTTGGGTAATGTTATCACAAGGTCAAGATCGTTTTTTTCAGCAAAATCATTCAGCCCTTCGTCAATGTCTTTGTTTTCTATAAAATCATACATTGGATTCATTCCCGCAAGCAGACTGTCCATGTTCAGTGTTTCTTCTGGCGTGCTTGGTGTAAAGTGTTTGCGGTGATAATCAACATTCAGGACATGCAGTTCTGCATTGAAAAATTGAACAAGCTCTCTAATCTTTGATACGGGGGTATGATCAACAACTTCTCTGAGATCCGTTGCCAACCCTATTTTTTTAAATGTTTTAAAGCGCACACCCGGAGGTATTACAAATACGGGTACTCCCACTTTTGTGATCACAGATATTGAATTGCTCCCCATGAAAAACCTACCTGCCCCAGAGGTTCCCCTTGTTCCCATGACGACCGCAAATGGTGATAGGGTTTCTGTAAGTTTTGTAATTTCTTCACCGACTTCACCCAATTTGCTTTCTGTATAGATTTTTAGTTTACCCGCAGTAATAGTTTCAATGTTATGTTTCAACTCAGCTAGTTTCTCTTCACTGATCTTTCTGATTTCATCAAGCGAAATGGTTACAAGAGGTACTTCTGAAAAACTAATGGGAAGTTGATAAACGTTTACCAACATCAGATTCGTTCCCATGGCCATTGCCATGTCCGTTGCATATTTAATAGCATTGTCTGATATTGGAGAAAAGTCGGTGGGCGCAAGAATTAGTTTCATTGTAAGTTTTTTCAAACTTATCCTGATCTAGTTCTCAAATGAATGACCCCGCTTGTTCCTCCTAATGATCTACATCATTTTGCCTGTAGAAAATATCCAATTCTTCTGCTTGCATCTTTTCTTATATCTACATAGAACAGATTGATATCTCCCGCATGGTAGTTCTTGCTTGTGTATAAAAAAGATCCAGGAAATCTTGGATGAGAGACCCATAATGCACTTCCCTCTGCTTGGGTACTTTGTGTATTCGTGTATACTTTTTTGAGGTTGTACAATACCGCCCCTTGTTGTAAAGACTTATCTGCAATTTCATTTGTTGTTTTCCAGGTTACAGGATTAACCACAACTATGTTTGTATCAAGTCGATTTGCCCACTCACCATCATAATCCTTCCTGTATGTTCTCCAGCTTACAAAGCATCCGGTTTTTGTACTGTCTGTGCAAATGGGAATTTTTTCATAGGTATCCTTTTTTACTCCCATTCCCACCAGGTAAGCACAGATCAACTGTTTTGATAATTCTTTTCCATCAAAAAATTCTTTTATTAACCTGATGGCATGAGTGGTACCCTGACTATGTGATGCAATAATAATTGGTCTACCCTTGTTTTCGTTTTTCAAATAATAGACAAATGCATTCTTTACATCTTCATATGCTAAATTGAATGCTGTATATTTTGATGCACTGTCTTTTTCGCTGTACATCCCAATATGTGCCTGTCTGTATCTGGGGGCAAAAACCCTGGCACTTTCATTGAATGCGGATGCTTGATAAATGATTGGAGAATAATCGGTTTTGTGATTAATGAAGGGATCATCAATCTTGGCATTGTTGTTTTCATTCTCTCTTATTCCAACAAGTGTCGTAGGGTGGAGGAAAAAAACATCCGCCAGTTTTTCTTTCTCTGTTTTTTTCAGTGGCAAAGGAATAGTATCTGATGGATCCTTTTTGTCGGGATGTGCTGCCCAGTAAACAATGTTTGCATAATCTGGTACGCCGGTTTCACTCTTGAATGCTGCTTCTCCCGTATAGGATTGCATTTTTTGTGAACATGAGGAGACTACAATTACCGCTAAAATGAACCCTGATAACCTGACCATGCAATTTCTATTTATAAATCAAAATTATGTTCGTTATTTTTACCCAACAATATTTTTTATTATGAACATACCAGTTGTTGATCTAAACTATTTTATAAAAGGAACCAACACAGAAAAAGTTCAATTTGCTGCTTCCCTGGGCAAGGCTTTTGAAGAGGTGGGATTTGTTTCAGTTAAAAACCATGGTATTCCCGAAGACCTCATCAATAATCTTTACGCAACAGTTAAGTCTTTTTTCTCTCTTCCGGAATCTGATAAAAGATCCTATGAAATTCCGGGCCTTGCTGGACAGCGCGGTTATACTTCTTTTGGCAAAGAACATGCTAAGGGTAGTGATGCCCCAGACCTAAAAGAGTTTTTCCAATATGGACAAATCATAGAAGAGGGTATTGTTTCGCCTGAGGCCTATCCGGATAACGTGAAAGTTTCATCTCCTGAAGACTTCAATATTTTATTTCATCAGGCCTACAGGGCTTTTGAAGTTTCTGGAGCAGCATTGCTTTCTGCCATAGCCATCCATCTTCAATTGGGTGAATCTTATTTTGATGAACATATTCATCTTGGTAACAGTATTCTTCGCGCCATTCATTATCCACCCATCCTACACGAACCAAAATCAGCAATCCGTGCTGAACAACACGAAGACATCAACTTGATTACCCTTTTGGTGGGAGCTTCTGCTGACGGTCTTGAAATCCTTAGCAAAGAGGGTGATTGGTTACCCGTCAAGGCTGGTCCTGGCGAGATTGTTGTTAATGTCGGAGACATGCTTCAACGACTGACCAACGATAGATTGAAAAGCACTACGCACAGGGTTGTTAATCCACCAAGGGAAATGTGGAACAGTTCACGTTTCTCTATTCCATTCTTCTTGCACCCTCGAAGCAACATGTCTCTTGCTTGTTTGCCTTCTTGTATTTCAGATAAATACCCTAAACTATATGAAGACTATACCGCAGGTTATTATCTTGATGAAAGGCTAAGAGAAATCGGTCTAAAAAAATAACGCTTGCGTCTTTCAAAACACCTCTCATTTTTTCGTGCAGTACTGCTGTACACCTTATCCGCATTTGGTGGACCCCAGGGTCAGTTCGGAATGATGATCAAATCCTTTGTTGAAAAACACTCCTATATTTCACTAAAGGACTTGGTTAACATCAACGCATTTTGCCAGCTGATGCCCGGAGCAACCGCTACCCAAACGATTGCATTAATTGGCTACCGCCAAGGGGGTGTTTTTGTTGCCCTCCTTACTTTGTTGATTTGGACAACTCCTGCAGTTATTTTCATGTCTGGTCTGTCTTTTGTTTTTTCTTCCAACAATGTTGCACTCCTCCAACATCTTCGTTTTATCCAACCCATGGCACTGGGTTTTCTTGCTTTTGCATCAATCAGAACCTATGCCATGGTAGATACCAAGTTAAAGTGGTTGATTGTTTTTGTTTCTTCCGTTGTTACTTATCTCCTTTTCAAAACGCCATGGGTTTTCCCTATTGTTTTGTGTTTTGGTGGTATCATGGGTTATTCAATCAAATCAGAATCTTTTGTTCCACGTTCTGTTACCAAACGTTTGCGTTTTTTCCCCATAATTTTTTTCGCATCTCTTTTTCTTTTGGCAGGATTTTTATCTGAGACAGCCCGCAAACAATCTTGGGAAAACAGAACTCCTTATAATGTTTTTGAGAACATGTATCGTTTTGGCAGTATGGTATTTGGAGGAGCAGATGTACTCATTCCTGTGATGTACAACCAATATGTAGTCAGGCCAGCAAGCGAAAGAATAAAAAGAACGAACAAAGATGTCATCACTATTGACCGGGATATATTTTTATCAGCCTCTGGTGTGGTTCGGGCTATACCCGGGCCTGCTTTTTCAATCAGTGCTTTTATTGGTGGAATGGCGATGAGCGATAGGGGTTGGGGTCATCAGTTATTGGGATGTTTTCTGGCAGCAACCGGCATCTTCCTCCCCACATTTTTATTGGTGATATTTTTCTATCCGTTCTGGGAAAATATCCAACAATACAGCAGGGTCCAAAATATCATGTCTGGCGTAAATGCAGCAGTTGTTGGCATCATGACAGCAAGCATCATTTATCTTTTTAAGGATACTGTAATTCCTTTTGTTGATAAGCCCATCCTTGATACTGTACTTTTCTTTTCTGTTTTTTTCACAACGTTCTTCCTGCTTTACCATACCAGGATTTCTGCTCCGCTGATTGCCTTGGGTTGTTTTTTACTGGGCTTTCTATAAAATCATCTATTTATAATATCCACTCTTCAGGATTTCTTCGTTTACAGACTCTGGTACCATATACCTGATGGAGTGACCAGCTGCAATCAATTTCCTGATGATGGTAGATGAAATGTCCAGCATAGGTGCATGGAGAATGGTTGCTTTTTTTGCAGCATCTTCATCTATTGAAAACCCTGGTCTTTTGTACACAAGGATGGGATATCTTTTTTGAAGCACATCACCGCTTTTCCATTTTGCAATATTTTGATAGCTGTCTGATCCCATGATCACACTGAAACTATTTTCAGGATATTTCTCTTCAAGATACGTCAACGTATCAATTGTATAAGAGGGTCTTGGAAGTGAGAACTCTATATCGGATGCTTTCAGTTTTGTTTCTCCTTCAATCGCTTGTTGTACCAAATGAAGACGGTGGTATTCATTCAACAAGCTTCCACTTTGCTTGAATGGATTTTGCGGACTCACAACAAACCAAATCTGATCGAGCGCTGTATTTTGTAAAATATGGGTGGCAATGATCAGGTGACCGTTGTGTATCGGATTAAAAGACCCAAAATACAGTCCAATTTTCATAAGTGATTGAAAGACAATAAATTATGATTATTTTATCTCTACCAGTATGGCATCTGCCTCGCTGATGCGCAGGCTTACCTGGTATCCTGCCACCATTACTGAAATAGGATCGCCCAATGGCGCTATTTGCTCTACAGTAATTTCTTCTCCAGGAAGAAAGCCCATTTCCATCAATTTCAATACCAGTTCCTCATCTTCGAGTGAACAGATGATTGCTTTTTGTCCGACCGCTAGTGCTGAAAGTTTTTTCTGCATGTTCAATTCTACGAGTTGCAAAGCTACTTCCCTTCGGTGGATTTCTTGTATTTTTATTCTCTTACTATGAACGATATACATCTCTTTTGCCTTAAGCCGGTGCACGTACTAAAACAGCGAAACCGCCTGAAATCATTTCTGGCCAGCACGGCACATGCCACAAAGCGACCACTGGGTTCGCTGAATATTATTTTTTGTGACGATGATCATTTGCTCGACATCAACCGCGACTTCCTGCAACATGATTATTATACAGACATCATCACCTTTGATCTTTCTCCCTCCAGCAAGGCGCCCCTTGAAGCAGAACTGTACATCAGCGTCGATAGGGTTAAAGAAAACGCAGCCTCTCTGGGTCAGCCTTTTTACAGGGAGCTTCATCGTGTCATCTTCCACGGTCTCCTTCATTTGATGGGATATAAGGATAAGCAGAAAAAAGACCAGGCCTTGATGCGTGAAATGGAGGAGCGTTTGTTGGGGGAATACTTTGGTTAGGGTTTAGGTGTTGGATGGTTTAGGGGATTAGAGGGTTTAAGCGTTTTGGGGTGTGTAGTGGTGTAATGCATATGTTCCACGTGGAACACTGGTTTTGGTTGTTTTGTAATCTTCTGGAGCTTTGCTGTCAACTGCTTCACTAACCACTTTACGAATGTTGTTTGAATATTATCAGCTATAGCTCCCCTCCAACCCTTGGTTGGTTAACCTGGACAGGAGGGGTGCCGAGTCCGATGAACGTAGTGAATCGGCTCGGCGGGGTGGTGAATTTATTCCTTTGGGAATGCTGTAGCGCTACATTAATCGTTCATTTTTTTTTATAGTAATCCACCACCCCGGCACGAATCCGTCTGCACCTTCGGTGCAACCGACTTCGCGCCACCCCTCCTGTCCAGGAGGGGAGTTGTTTGATCCCATCTGAAAGCAAAAACACTTGATTTGTAATATCATTTGCCACATGTCCACGTGGAACACCGGTTTTGGTTGTTTTTAATCTTCCGGAGCTTTGTTATCAACCGTTTCACTAACCACTTTATGAACGTTGTTTGAATATTAGCAGCTATAGCTCCCCTCCAACCAAAGGTTGGTAAACCTGGACAGGAGGGGTGCCGAGTCCGATGAACGTAGTGAGTCGGCTCGGCGAGGTGGTAGATTTATTCGGGAACCCCTCATCCTTGCACAAATCAGTGATTTTTTATTTTTGCTTTATAATTCCACCACCCCGGCACTAATCCGTCTGCACCTTCGTTGCAACCGAATTAGTGCCACCCCTCCTGGACAGGAGGGGAGTTGTCTGATCCCATCTGAAAGGAAAAACACTTGATTTGTAGTATTATTTGCCACATGTTCCACGTGGAACATT
>CAITQQ010000392.1 GCA_903894575.1 uncultured bacterium | reverse complement strand
TTCCTGGACCGGTTTGACTCCATCTTGCTTGCAGCGCCAGCGGTATGGCTGACTTGCTACCTGCTGTTTAGATAGGCAGGATTTATTTCTCTTTGTTGATTTGGATGCTAGGCTTGGTGCGGGGTGCAGCAGGATCCTGAGGAGCTGCTTTTTCTCTTGGAGCCTGCGGTCTTGCCTGTCCTTGGGGCCTTTCCCTTTGGGGTCTTCCACCAGATTGTGCCTGAGGCCTTGTCGCTTGGCTTCCTGCAGTTTTTTCCTGCATTTTAGGCCTTTCCCTGGGTCCTTGGTTGGGATTGTTCGACTGGCTCCTGTCTCTTGGTCCCTGGTTAGGATTGTTGGACTGACCTCTTTCCCTGTTGGGTCCTGGGCCTGAACGCTGTCCCTTTCTTTTTTGCGCATTCCTGTCAAGCGAACGAAGACTGATTTGACCCACCAATTCCACAAACTGTGGTTCAGCTTCTTTTGTCTTGCTTGAACTGCTCACAATTTCGGCAGTTTCCAGTTCATCTGGTCTTTGACCTTTCTCGTTCATTGCCTTGATCTTCTTGACCGTATCAATGGTGAGTGGGTATTGCTTGTTGCTATCGGGAAGCGTATACCACATGATGTTCTTGAAAATATCTTTTTTGATCAGGTTGGCATTGCCCTTGGTGGTATGCAATACTTCCGCATGATCGGGGAAATGCTGCAGTGCATCGAGATAGCTGTCCAATTCATAATTGAGGCAGCACTTGAGGCGTCCGCATTGTCCGCTCAGTTTGGTTTGGTTGATGCTGAGGTTTTGGTAACGCGCCATGGCGGTGGTTACACTTTTGAACTCATTGAGCCAGCTGCTGCAACAGAGTTCCCTTCCACAACTTCCGATGCCACCCACTTTCGCAGCTTCTTGTCGGGCACCGATTTGTTTCATTTCGACTTTTACCTTGAAGTCTCCAGCGTATATCTTGATCAGTTCGCGGAAATCAACACGGTCTTCTGCAGTATAGAAGAAGGTGGCTTTTCTGCCATCGGCCTGAAATTCAACTTCACAGATTTTCATGCTCAGCTTCAACTGCCTGGCAATGGCGCGTGAGCGGGCAAGGGCTTCTTTTTCACGGGCCTTGTTCTCTTCCCATTTTTGGATGTCCACTTCTGTGGCCCTGCGCAATATTTTCTTCAGCTCTGCACTGTCTTCTGCAATCCGCTTCTTTTTGAGTTGCATCCGCACCAGCTCTCCACTGAGGTTGACCATGCCAACATCAAATCCTCCAACACCTTCAACACTGACCAATTCGCCCTTGTTGAAATGATGAAGCGTTGTATTCTTGAAATATTCTTTCCTGCTGCCGTTGCTGAATGTTACCTCTACGATTCTGCAGGATACTGCAGGGTCTGTAAAAGGCAAATTGGCAAGCCAGTCATGTACATTAAGTCTATTGCATCCGCCTGAGCTGCAACCGCCGTTGCTTTTACAGCCGCCTGGCTTTCCGTCTTTCGTACCGCATGAACTACATCCCATAATCTATATCAATGTACCAAAATTACTGCTTTATCCTTTATGATATGATAAATTTTGATGGTCAGGGCCATGAGCAGCATTTTGGGGTTGGCATTTCTTTCTACCTGATAGGAAGCCCTGTCAAGTTCTGTAACGATGGCTTCAAGTTGTTCAGTTGCTGCGAGCCTCAGCAGGCGGTTGGCAAAGTCAAGTTCATTTTCTGCAATTTCAGGTGCTGTTCCCACATTGGCGATGTGAACAGCACTAGAAAGCAGGTGAATGAAATAGGCGAGGAATTGTTTTTGTTTTTCCCTCCCTAGTTTGCTGTAGTCATCAACCCATTTCACCTGTGCTGCAGGGCCATTCTTGAGGATGGCATTCAGCCATTCCCTTAAAATTTCTTCCCAGTTTTCATCGCTGTTGTGCAATATCTGGAAAGCCTCTCGCATGTTCCCTTGACTCAATGGGGCGATGGACAATGCTTTTTCTCTGGGAACAGCCTGTTTATTGATCAACCACTCCTGTATGTCTTTTGATTCCAGCTGGTTGATTTTGACCAACTGTGTTCTGGACAATATGGTAGAGAGCAATTTCGATTCGTCTTGTGCCACAAAGATGAGCAGGGTATTGGCAGGAGGCTCTTCAATCAATTTCAGCAATTTGTTGCCTATCTGGCCAAGGTATTCTGGCATCCATTGGATCAGGATCTTGTAGCCGCTTTCAAAACTTTTGAGGTTCAGCTTTCTGATGATCTCTTCACATTCATTGGAAGTAATGTTTCCCTGCTTGTTTTCAGCCCCAATGCTCTGAAGCCAGTCGTATGCATTGCCAAAAGGGGTTTGGGCAACAAAGCTCCTCCATTCTTGGATGAAATCGCTGGCAATGGGTTTGTCTCCAGCCGTTTTCACAATGGTAGGATATGAAAAATGGATATCCGGGTGGATCAGTGCTGCAGATTTTTTACAGGAGGGGCAATCGCCGCAGGCATCTGCCAGAAAGGATGTTGTTAGGGTAGGCTCTCCAAACAAAGAGGGTTCTCCATTGGCAGATCCCGGCTTGTTTTTTTCGCATACCACATACTGGGCAAGCGCAAGAGCAAGCTGCAAGGATCCGCTTCCTTCTTTTCCCAGCAAAAGCAAGGCATGGCTGAGCCTGTTGCTGCTCACAAGATTGACCAGGTTGGTCTTTACTGCACCTTGTCCGGGGATTTCACTGAATAACATACCGTAAAGATAATGATATACCGCAGCAAGGACAACAAGAGCAGGCTTTCATCAACCTTTTCTCTTTGAAAGTGTTAAATTGCTAAATAAAACTATTTGTATGATCAAAGCCATGATGATAGCCCTTGCACTTTTTGCTGCAGGCCCTGCAACCATTCACCAGTTCAAGGTTCCATCCATTGAAGGACAAACCATTGATTTTTCAAAGTTCAAGGGAAAGAAAGTATTGATTGTCAACACCGCTTCAAAATGTGGGTATACACCACAATATGCTGAATTGGAACAATTGCACAAGGCATATGGCAGCAAATTGGTTATTGTTGGTTTTCCTGCCAACAACTTTGGTGGACAAGAGCCAGGATCAAATGCAGAGATCAATGATTTCTGTCAAAAGAATTATGGTGTGAGTTTTGTCATGGCAGAGAAGGTTTCAGTGAAAGGAACTGATATTCATCCATTGTTCAAGTGGTTGACCAGCAAAGAGGAAAATGGCGTAATGGATGCCGAGATCAAATGGAATTTTACCAAGTTCTTGTTGGATGAAAAAGGAAAGCTGTTGGCTGTATTCCCCAGCAAGGTCAAACCAATGGGTGAAGAGATCACTTCATACCTGAAATAATATTAAAGGGTGAAAGCCAGGCTATAGATGCCTGCTGATTTTGCCCCATGTTCCATCAGCATGTTCACGCAGGCCTCTGTTGAGGCGCCGGTGGT
The DNA here is from genome assembly GCA_903894575.1 of uncultured bacterium. Taxonomy (GTDB): domain Bacteria; phylum Bacteroidota; class Bacteroidia; order Chitinophagales; family Chitinophagaceae; genus Pollutibacter. Next base: position 3,058 of record CAITQQ010000392.1, on the reverse strand, counting down.
GATCACATCATCCACTACCACAACATGTTTGTCTTTGATGACCGATGGATCACAGACATCAAAAACAGAAGCAACATTTTCCCATCTTTCTATCCTTGATTTTTTTGTCTGGGTTCTGGTGTTCTCATTGCGCACCAGGACCTTTTCATTATAAGGAATACCCGTCTGTTTATACATCCCTTCACACAACAGCGTGGCCTGGTTGTATCCTCTTTTGTATTCTTTTTTGGGATGCAATGGCATGGGGATGCAGAGATCAGTTTCAAATGCATTGAAAAGGCCTGATCCAATAAGCCCCATGATTTCACCCATATGGTTTCCCAGTTCTTTTTCTTGCCTGTATTTGATCTGGTGGATGATCTGTTGTAAAGGGGTCTTGTCTATATAATAGAATGTGCTGGCTGCAAACTGAATTTCAGCCCTGCCCCAAAAAAGCTTTTCTACAGGATTGTTCCTGATGTCTTCAAATTGCGTCCGGCCCAGTTCAGCCTGGCATTGCATACAGATAAACTGATCATCCTGGAGCAACTCATTGTTGCATCCATGACACAACGAGGGGTAGAATACATGCACCAAAGCATCATACCAAGCCTTTACCATGCCGTTGGGTTTACTGAAATATCGTTCGGTAAACCTCTTCGATCAGTGCTACGGAGATGGTCTTGATACCCTTGTGCGGTTCGGCTTTTCTATTGTACTTGCTGATGACGATGCTGTCAAACCCAAGTTTTTCTGCTTCTGAAATCCTTTGATCAACCCGGTTTACTGCCCTGATTTCTCCGCTCAATCCTACCTCGCCTGCAAAACAGGTTTTTTGTGAAAGCGGAACATCTTCATAAGAACTCAGTAAAGCAAAAACCATGGCCAGGTCAATGGCAGGGTCCTCAATTTTCAATCCACCGGCAATATTGACGAAAACGTCTTTGGTTCCAAAATGGAATCCGCCCCTTTTTTCAAGAACCGCCAATAAAAGTTGTAATCTTCTCAAGTCAAACCCACTGGCTGTGCGTTGAGGCGTTCCATAAACGGAAGGAGTAACCAATGCCTGCACTTCAATCAGCAATGGCCTCAATCCTTCCATTGTTGCACCAATGGCAATGCCACTCAATTGTTCTTCTTTTTGGTTGATCAGAATGTCTGATGGATTCATCACTGGTTTCATTCCCGTCCCAGTCATTTCATAAATGCCCAGTTCTGCTGTCGACCCAAAACGATTTTTAGTGGTGCGCAAAATCCGGTATGCATAATGCTGGTCCCCTTCAAATTGCAACACTGTATCAACCATGTGTTCCAACAACTTTGGACCTGCAATGCTTCCATCTTTGGTGATGTGTCCGATCAAGAAAACGGGCGTTTGTGTCTCTTTGGCAAAACGCTGAAACTCTGCGGTGCATTCCCTGATTTGTGAAATGGTGCCGGGCGAAGAATCAATGTATGGCGATTGCAGTGTTTGGATAGAGTCGATGATGACCAGCTGCGGTTTTATTTTTTTGATCTCCTGAAAGATGCTCTGGGTCGATGTTTCAGTGAGTAAATAAAATGCATCATGTGCTACATTGATGCGATTGGCACGCATTTTTATTTGTTGCTCGCTCTCTTCTCCACTCACATAAAGGATTCTCAACTCATGCATCATCAACGCATCCTGCAAGAACAAAGTTGATTTGCCAATGCCGGGTTCTCCTGCCACCAACACAAGACTTCCGGGAACAATTCCACCACCCAAAACACGGTTCAATTCCTGGTCTTTGGTTACGATTCTTTCTTCCTCTCGTGAAATGACTTCATTCAATTCAATGCTTTTTGAATTGCCTGGCGTGGTTTCTTTCCAGGATGCTTTGTTACCTGGAGTTTCTTTGTGTATGATTTCTTCTGTCAATGTATTCCATTCATTGCAGGCAGGACATTTGCCTGACCATTTTGGTGATTCATGGCCACAACTCTTGCAAAAAAATGCTTTTTTGATTTTGCTCATGGAATAAAGGTAATCAAGAGTAGAGCATTATGAACGGGATTAACACACTGAGAAAGCTGTATTTTAACCAAAAAAATAGGGGATTGGTAGAAACCAATCCCCTGTACTTACTAACCCATTAAATTCTGACACTAAATTACAAATTGCTCCCACAGTACAAAATTATTTTTTGTGCCTGTGCATAACTTTAAATTTGTGATGAAAAATTTTTGAATAAAATCTTTGTTGTAGGCTCATTATTTCGGGAATTTCAGAAAATAATCATCTTTTTTTTATTTGACATCAAAAAATAGATGAAATATTTCAAAAATTAACACATATAAATTTGTATAATACGAAATTATTTTAAAATAATGGTTCGATTATTTTTTGGATAATTTGGGCCATAAAATTTTATAAGGTATTGAAAATCATTATTTAAGATCATGTTGGTGCGGGAAATTTTTGTTTTGCATGGTTCTTTTCTGACTTCTCGGAAACCAAAAGGTGAATAAATTGTTATATTCGCAGAGACAATCATCGTATTTTAAAACAAAAATCAACTGCATGAGAAAACTTACGCTGTTCATGTGCTGTTTGCTTTTTGCATTACCAATGGTATTTGCGCAAACAGTTGTAAAGGGGAAGGTGTCGGATTCCGACGGTTCTCCTTTGTCAGGTGTATCGATCAAGGTAGCAGGATCCCAAACGGGAACTACCACTGCTGCTGACGGTACTTTTTCACTTTCTGTAAAGGACCTCAACACAAACATTGAGGTAACCTACGTAGGGTATGACCGCATCACCCTTCGTGCCGGTTCAAACCTTTCCAACATTTCGCTGAAGTCTGCTACTTCTGGTCTCCAGGAGGTTGTAGTAACAGCACAAGGTATCCGCAGGGAGAAGAAAGCCCTTGGATATGCTGTTGCTTCAGTAGACAAAAAAGCATTGGAGCTTCGCCCTGATGGAGACGTTGTTCGTCTTTTGAATGGTAAGGCACCTGGTGTTGACATCCTCAACTCCAGTGGTATGTCAGGTTCTGGTACCAACATCATCATCCGTGGTGTGAACACCATTTCTGGTAGTTCAACTCCATTGTTCATT
>CAITQQ010000391.1 GCA_903894575.1 uncultured bacterium | reverse complement strand
TGTGCAGCGGGAGCGTTTTCAGCCAGCCAGGATGAAGATCTGACTGAAAAATTGCGCCTTTTTGGCGAAAATACCGGAATTGCCTTCCAAATCAAGGATGATCTTTTTGACTATGGTTCGGAAGATGTCGGAAAACCGACAGGAAACGATATCAGGGAGAAAAAACTGACCCTGCCGCTGATCTATACGTTGAAAACAGTTTCTGCTGAAACCAGGAGAAAGCTCATCTACATCATCAAAAATAAAAACAAGGACAAGTCAAGTGTTCAGCTTGTGATTGATGAAGTGAAAAAAGCCGGAGGCATCCAGTATGCTGAAGAAGTGATGGCCACCTACAAAAAAGCAGCCCTTGATTTACTTGAAGGTTTCCCAGCGTCAGATGCACGGGAAGCCCTTTCAGAGATGGTAAGATTCACAACTGAAAGAAAAAAATAAGATGTGTGCATCCCAAAAGCGTTGGCGAACAATCAACCTGCCTGTTCAGGCAACAGAAACGCTGAGGGATGAATTAAAAATTCATCCTACACTCTGCGGTATTCTTGCCCACAGGGGAATTGATGACTACCAAAAGGCTAAGTCATTTTTCAGACCGACCCTTTCAACTTTGCATGATCCTTTTGTGATGAAGGACATGCATCTTGCTGTCGAGAGAATTATTGATGCCATCGCTCAAGAGGAGAAAATCCTGGTCTATGGAGATTATGATGTTGATGGAACTACCGCTGTAGCCATCATGTATGACTTCCTTACCAAAATTTATACTGAGGAGCAACTTGAATTCTATATCCCCAACAGATACCGGGAAGGATATGGCCTTTCCAGTCAGGGTATTGCATATGCCGCTGAAAAGGGTTTCACCCTGCTGATTACCCTGGACTGTGGCATCAAGTCAGTGGAATTGATTGCAGAGGCAAAAGCCCTGGGTATGGATACCATCGTATGCGACCATCACCTACCGGGGGCTGAGCTTCCGCCCGCTATTGCCATCCTGAATGCGAAGCAGCAGGATTGCCCATACCCCTACAAGGAACTCTGTGGATGCGGGGTTGGTTTCAAATTGATTCAGGCACTATCCTCAGCACTGGGATTGGAAGAAGAGGAATACCTCCCCTACCTTCAATTGGTTGCCACTGCCATCGCCGCAGACATTGTTCCCATCACAGGAGAAAACAGGATCCTTGCCTATCATGGCATCAAACAAGTCAATACAAATCCATCCACAGGCATAAATGCTCTGATTGAATTGAGCGGATCAGGAAAAGAAATCACCATTGGAAGCCTGTCCTTCATGATTGGGCCAAGGATCAATGCAGCAGGGAGAATGGACGATGCCAAAAAAGCAGTATCGCTGTTTATAGAGAAAGATCCCGAACAGGCAAAACGGCTTGCAGCGCTGCTCCAGACGGACAACAATTCACGCAGAGAGGCAGATGCACAAATTACTGAAGAGGCCATTCAAATGTTGCTTGCAGACCCCTCGTTGGCATCAAAGAAATCCACCGTTGTATTTGATGCGGGTTGGCACAAAGGAGTTATCGGCATTGTGGCAAGCAGGCTGCTGGACAAGTATTATAGACCTACCATTGTGATTACCAAAAGTGGAGACGTTCTTGCTGGAAGTGCCAGAAGCATCCCTGGATTCAACATTCATGATGGTCTTGAATATTGCAGTGATTTGCTGCTGGGCTTTGGTGGACATTATTTTGCAGCAGGGATGACCTTGATGCCTGATCAATTGGCAAATTTTCAACAAAGGTTTGAGGAAATTGCATCAGCACAACTCACCGAAGATCAACTGGTTCCAGAAATAGTCATAGATGCCATCGTAGCATTGCATGACCTGACACCTTCTTTCTTTAAAATTCTACAGCAAATGGAACCGTTTGGTCCCGAGAACATGCGACCCGTTTTTTGTTTGCAAAATGCAGAAAATACAGGTTGTCGCATTGTAAAAGATGAACATGTACGGTTTGAAGTGGAACAAAACGGTGCACGGATAACAGGCATTGGATTCAATATGGCTGAGCGTTTCAGATTGCTGGAAGATTCATCCTCACTGGATATTGTCTTTACCTTGGAAGAAAATCATTTCAGGGGAATCACCACACTTCAAATGAAGGTCATCGATTTTGAAGTGGCTGGAAAAAAATGGACCGGCACTGGCCGGTCCTGATCAATTTAAATATATGGAAGGTGTTATACTAAGCCTTCATCAGCTCTACACTTCTGGTGATAAATGCAGTGAGTTCACCCCCTTTCAACATGCCCTGGGACAACAATGAAAGATCGGCCAAATTCCTTACCTGCTTGATCTGTAACTCCGCATTATCATCTGCAAGAATTGCAGTGAAAATGCTGTTGTTGCCATTCACCGTCAGCAATACTTCATCAGGCATGTTGGCATAAAAGCTGCCCATCGGGCCACTCATGGATGCCATGTCCTTCATCCTTCTCATGAACTCAGGCCTTGTTGCAACAACAGGTGGGGCGTCTGCACTCAATCCCTTTACTTCAATATTGATGGTTAAATTGTCCACCTTGAAATCAAACAAGGATTTCAGTTTTTCAACCTCTTTTTCTGTCAGCACGGAATTGTTGTCTTCTTGTTTGTCAATAAGGTTGTCTGTAATGTCAGCATCTACTCTTGTAAACTGAACATTATCCCATTTTGATTCAATCTGACCAATGAAAGATGCATCAACAAGCGTATCCATCTTTACTACCTTATAACCCCTCTCTTGGGCAGATTTGATGTAGGCATCTTGCTGCACAGGATCTGTGGTGTAAAGGATCACCAATTTACCGTCTTTGTTTTTCTGCAAGGTTTCTGCAGCCGTCCTGTATTCTTCCAGTGTGTAAAAAGACCCGGAAGCAGCATCCTGCATGATGTGAAACTTATCCGCTTTCTCACGGAACTTATCGTCTGTAATCATGCCATACTTCACAAACAGCGCGAGGCTTTCCCACTTCTCTTCAAATTCTTTTCTCTCGTTCCTGAATATCTCATCCAGCTTGTCAGCTACTTTTTTGGTGATATGGCTGTTGATTTTTCTCACGTTAGGATCGCCCTGCAAATAGCTCCTGCTGACATTGAGCGGAATGTCTGGAGAATCAATCACCCCTTGTAACAGCATCAGAAACTCAGGCACAATATCCTTGACTTCGTCTGTTACAAAGACCTGGTTGGAGTACAATTGAATCTTGTCCTTTTGGATTTCATAGGACTGTTTGATTTTGGGGAAATAGAGAATACCAGTCAAAGTGAAAGGATAGTCTACATTGAGGTGGATCCAAAACAACGGGGTTTCATTGAAAGGATACAGTGATTTGTAAAACTCTTCGTAATCCTTCTTTTCCAGTTCGGCAGGTTTCTTGACCCAAGCTGGATTGGTATTGTTGATTTGATTTTCTTCAAAGAAGATGGGCACAGGCAGGAACTTACAGAACTTGTCCAAAATCCCTTTTATTTTGGCAGCATCAAGGAATTCCTGGCTTTCCTCATTGATAAAAAGTGTAATGGAGGTACCCCTTTCTTTTTTATCTGAAGGTTGTAGGGTGAATTCAGGACTTCCGTCACATTCCCAAACAACCGCCTCGCTGTTTTCCTTGTAAGAAAGCGTGCTGAGCTGCACCTTTTCACTCACCATGAAACCGCTGTAGAATCCAAGACCAAAATGACCGATGATATTGGCCTCGTTTTGACCTTTGTATTTTGCCAGAAATTCTTCAGCGCTTGAAAAAGCCACCTGGTTGATGTATTTATCAACCTCTTCTGCGGTCATACCAATACCTCGATCGGCAATGGTCAAGGTTTTGGCTTCCTTATCCAGTATCACGTCAATGCGCAATTCCCCCAACTCCCCTTTGGCCTCTCCAGCGGATGAATACGCCTTTAATTTTTGCGTAGCGTCTACCGCATTGGCAATGAGTTCACGCAGGAAAATGTCGTGATCGCTGTAGAGAAACTTCTTGATGATGGGAAAAATGTTCTCCGTCTGAACCCGTATTTGTCCTTTTTGCATATGATATATTTTAGTTGCAGGGGACAAAATGAATGCCAAAAGGCAAAAGTGACAGGTTGACATTCGGTCTTAGGACTGATCAGGATAAAAAAAGACAAAATGAGAATAAAATATAGGCTAAAATGGCAAAAAAGCATTACCTTCGCCCCCCATTATCAAATCAATAAATACAGGGTTTATGCAAAATTATGAATTGATGGTGATTTTTACCCCTGTTCTGAGCGAGGAAGAATTCAAAACTGCTCAGAAGAAATATGTCGATTTTATCACTGCTGGCGGTGGTTCTCTCGTACATAGCAACCCCTGGGGGTTGAAATCACTGGCCTACCCCATCCAGAAGAAGACTACGGGAATCTACTGGGTTATGGAATATGTAGCGCCATCCGACATGAATGAAAAGCTGAAGATTCAGCTCCTGCGTGACGAGCAGGTACTCCGTCACATTGTTATCAAACTCGATAAATACGCCGTCGAGTATAACACAAAAAAGAGAAGTGGTGTATCTACCGGAACCGAAAAAGCAGTGGAGGGCTAATATCATGGCAAAAGCAAATGAGATCAAGTACCTGACAGCCATTAAAACCGAGAAACCAAGGAAGAAATTCTGCCGTTTCAAGAAATATGGTATCCGTTACATCGATTACAAAGACGGCGAATTCTTAAAGAAGTTCCTGAATGAACAAGGCAAAATGTTGCCACGCCGCATCACAGGTAACTCACTGAAGTATCAGCGCAAGGTATCTGAAGCCATCAAGCGTGGCCGTCAGATGGCATTGTTGCCATACGTTACAGATTTGTTGAAGTAGAACCTCCAACCTAATCACCTGATGGTGTGACAGTCCCAGACCGGGATTGGAGTTGGTAAAACTTTTAAAAAGAAGATTATGCAAATTATTTTGATTCAAGACGTTAACAACCTTGGTGGAGCAAATGAAGTGGTAACCGTTAAAAATGGTTATGCACGTAATTTTCTTATCCCACAGAAAATGGCAGTAGAAGCCTCTACTTCAAACCTTAAGCAACTTGAGGAGCGCCTCAAGCAAATAAGGAAAAAAGAAGAGAAGATGCTTGCTGAAATCAACAAGGTTATCGCAGCATTGCAAGAAGGTCCTGTAACCATTGGTGCCAAAACCGGTACAAGTGGCAAGATCTTCGGAAGTGTTACCACTGTTCAAGTTGCCAAGGCAGTACGTGAGCAGAAAGGATACGAGATCGATCGCCGTCGCATTCAATTGCTTGATGAAATCAAGGAGTTGGGAAGCTACAAGGCAAAAGTTGATTTCGGAAACGGAAACGAAACCGAAATTGCTCTCGAAATCGTTGCGGAATAATACTAACGCAAACTATTATCAAGCCCCCTGCATGCAGGGGGCTTTTTTGTTGCGTAAATTAACGGGATGAGATGCAATACCCTCCTCTCAATGATTTTTACCTTGTTCTTTTTTAATCAGATACAAGCCCGGCAATTCCAACCCATCAACAAAGACACAGTTTCTATCAGATCCCTTTGTCTTCAAGGGCTTGAAAAAGAAATTATCCGGTATCAAAACATTGAGAAAAATGGTGGATGGACTAAAATACAATGGAAAAAGAAAAGCATTCAATTGGGAGATACCAGTGTATTGGTGCAACATGTACGGAAGCGCCTTACAATAACCGACGAAACGAATGCAAAAGACACATCGAGCATATTTGATGAAAATCTTGAAATAGATATCATAGGATTTCAAAAAAGAAATGGCCTAAAACCTGATGGAAAAATTGGTATTGCGACGTTGAAGGAATTGAATGTTTCCGTCAAGGAAAAAATTATTCAACTTCAACTGAATATGGAAAGATGCCTACAGTTGCCAGAAGTCTTAGGCAACAAATACATCCTTGTCAATATACCTGCATTTGAACTGATAGCCATTAAGAATAATACGCCAGTTTTCAAGAGTAAAATTGTTACGGGAAAAGAATCTGACAAAACAGCCACATTCAAAGGTACAATGCTATATGTTGTTTTTGCACCCTATTGGAACATCCCCAAATCCATCATGGAAAAAGAGGTATTGCCTGAAATAGCAAAGCATCCTGGATACATGGAGCAGAACCATATGGAATGGTTTGACGGAAAGATAAGGCAAAGACCTGGTCCTTGGAATGCGCTCGGAGGAGTTAAATTTATTTTCCCCAATGCCTATAACATGTACATGCATGATACGCCAGCCAAAACCCTTTTCAATGAAAATTCAAGGGCCTTCAGCCATGGATGCATAAGGATTGAGGAACCCTTAAAAATGGCGTTGTTTTTACTGGAAGAACAAATAGAATGGAACCAGGAAAAAATAAATTCAGCAATGAAAATGGAAAAAGAAACCGTGGTTTTTTTAAAAGAAAAAACAACTGTATACATTGTCTATTTTACTGCATTCATCGATGAATATGGAAAACTAAATTTCCGGCGAGACATCTATGGCAGGGATCGGAATGCTATACGTTGAATAAGCAAGATCACTTAGGGAGTAGAAATCGTCTAAAATAAGCATTGGAAGTATCCGAGAATGAACCATCGGCATTCACATAGACAATATAAACTCCCAAATCACTGGATTGGTTAGCAAGCAAAAGCGCAGATTGAATGCCCATGACCATAAAACCATTATCATAGGCGTCTGCTGTGATGGCGTCTTTCGCAATGACGGTAACAGAGACAATGCCATTGACTACTGGCATACCTGTTCTTGGATCAACTACATGACTCCAGTAGCGGTTCCCCATCTTGCGATATTTCTTCATGCTTCCCGAAGTGGTTACTGCCAGGTTCGACAGACTGATCTTTTTTGCTAAAAAATGATTGTCCCCGGCGTAAACATCTGAACCCTCAATACCAATGATCCAATCCTTGCCTTCCAGGTTTTTCCCTGATGTAAAAACCTCTCCACCCAATTCAACCATAAAATCAGTGATGCCCTTTTGACGCAAAAACAAAGAAAGTTGGTCTACCGTATATCCCTGTGCAATGCCGTCACAATCAATCTTTGTATTGGGATTGTCTTTGATCAAACTGTCCCTGATTAAAGACAAATGATGGGGTCCAACAGCCTTAAGGGTTTGACGCAATAATGCTTTAGAAGGAACTGAGTTAGGCATGGAAGCATTAAAACCCCAAAGCATCGAAATTGGTTTAGCAGTGATATCAAAACAACCATGGGTCGCATCATTGATCAACTGGGAAATGCGAACCACATGCGTTAAATGAGCATCAGCCTTTACCGCACGAATCGTATTGTTGAATTGACTGATCAAGGAAGTAGGTTGATAGAGAGAAAGTGATTCATCTATACCAGTCAGCAAAGTTTGAATAGCTTGATTTTGTATGATGGCAGATGAATGAATGTATTTGATACTGTAGGTAGTTCCTTGCGCTTGACCTGAGAGCGTAAACAATGCCTTGCTCGGGGGTGAACTGATAAAATGAATGAACCCTGAGGAAAGGAAAAGTATGAGGAGAATAAAAAACTGTGCGGCTTTCTTTTTTAACATGAATATAAAAATAACTAGAAATACAGTTAAAGCATGTGAAAGCGAACAAGGATGGATCAATGCTTCATTTTTGGGCAAAAAAAAGCCCTGATCTTTCGATCAGGGCTCAATAAATATGGCACCTACCTACTCTCCCGGGACGAATCCCAGTACCATCGGCCATGAGGGGCTTAACTGCTCTG
>CAITQQ010000390.1 GCA_903894575.1 uncultured bacterium | reverse complement strand
TTGTGCAGATGCGTTATGTTCCATATTTAATTGATTTATAAACGATTGTTGATAAAATTACAACATATCGTTCTTGGTAACTTTTTAAAAGCGTAAAAGTTCAGAATTTTTACAAAAAAATGATAAATCCTGTGGGCGAGTACAATGATAGTATCACATGATACTATCAATATTTCAACTATTTGATTCAATAGGGCAGATCCTGTATTCAAAAGAATCTTTGGTCAGGAAAAAGAGATACTGATGGAATTGATCAATGCATTCATTCAAATAGATGAACCTGTCATTGACATTGAGTATGTCACACAGGAGCTTCTTCCCGATGGACCTAGTGGGAAAAATTCAATTGTTGACGTAAGATGTTTTGATTCAAAACAACGACAGTTTATTGTAGAAATTCAGATCATCAGACATGAATCATTCCTGGAAAGGGTGCTTTATTATGCTTCGAAAATCTATGGCAGGCAACTACCAAAGGGTAGACAATATAAAGAACTCAAGCCGGTATATATGTTGAGCATCCTGGATCATTCATTCGACTTGTCCACCAATTTGTGGTTACACAGCTACTCCATCATCAATGAAATCGACCTCAATAAGAAATTGGGCGGCATCCATTTGGTGTTTCTCGAACTTGAAAAATGCAAAAATTTGGGTAATTTTACAATGCAGAGGATTCAAGACCGATGGATTGCTTTTCTCACCGAACCTGAAAAATTCCTTGCCATGTCAAAGCACGCATTACATGAATATCCAAACCTCGTAAAGGCAGTTGAACTGCTGGACGAATCCAACTATACCCAAGGTCAACTCATTGCTTACGACAAATACATGGACAGCATCATCACTTGGAACAGCACCATGATTGAAAGCTACGATAATGGGTTTGAGGAAGGAATAGAAAAGGGAATTGAAAAAGGTAGACAGGAGGGTAGAAAAGAAGGCATTTATGAAGGCTCAGACATCACTATCAACATTTTAAAGGCACTAAAACTTGGAGAACTTTCGACAGAAGCCATTGCTGAACAATTTTCAGTAAGTATATCATTGGTTCAAAACCTAAAGGATTTAATCTAAGGTTACACTTCCAGCATTTTGCAAATCAAGAGATGCTAAAACAAATCCCTCCCATCTGTAACCAAGCTGAGCCCTGCAAACCGGCCCTTGTCAAAATCAAGCCTGCTGGCTTTTATGGCGATGGGGAAACGCGCGGCACCGGCAACCATTTTGAGGGTATTGTTGCGTGAGGTTGAAAATTCAATCTTGCCCTTGTTGCTTTTTTTCAAACCGGCCAAGAGCTTGCTGTTGAGCTTGAGGTCCATGTCCATTTCAACCACCAATTGTTCTGCCGTCACCACACCGGTGATGAGCAGGAGTTTGTTCTTGTTGGCATGGCGCAGCAAGATGGGATTCGGGTGCAGGAAATCTGCCTGGCTGAAAAAATCGGTGAGCAACCCAATGGGAAGCATTTCAGTCATGGTATTTTTAAAGGATACACTGACCTTCTTTCCGGATTGAAAGGCAGCGCTGAGTTCAATCGGTTGCATGCCCATGGACTGGAGCATTTCCTGAACAACCGTCAATCCGATCTGAAAGGCATAGTCGTTTTTATACTTGTCGTCAACGGCAAGCGCTGGGTCTTTGGTGGTCTTCAACTTGACCGGACTGGCAAATGCATGGTGGATGGACTCATAATACAGCTCCGCCTGGTTGAAGCCATCCTTCAGCCAAAGCTGAAGGGGCTTGTGGTTGCGGATAGGGCCGTCTATCAAGTCATATCCTGCGTTCTGAAGATGCGCTTGCAAGCTGGTGTTGGTCATCTAAAAATCGTATTTCTTCCTTCTCGGGCGAGACAACATCGCGGTGGCTTCTTTGTCTTCCTTGCTGAATTTTTCAGTCTTGGGATCCCAATAAATCTTGCGCTTCACCTTCATGGCAATCTGGTGCAACAAACAGGTGCTGCAAGAACGATGCCCCACTTCAATGGGCGCAACAGGCTCCTGACGGGATTTGATGCAGTCCAGCCAGTTGGCATGCTGATCAGGACTGTCGTACAATTTGGTTTCGTTGGCCCCGATAACAGACTGAAGGAGCTTAGGGTTGCTGGCATCAATGGGTTTCACGCCAGATCCATCGGCAATCGGATCAGAATCGGTAACCCTGTAATTGCCCCTTGTCACCCAAATCCATCCTTCACTTCCAATGAACTTGACACCATTGGGAAGCTCGTTGGAAACGGTCATGCGTACGCCATTTTCATAGAGTGCTTCGGTTTTGAATATGCCATGCACGTCCCAAAGCCCACTGTAATTGGGGTCATCGGTCGGAAAGCTGGCATTCCCCCAGACCTCAATGGGTCCGCTGTACTCCATTCCCATTCCCCAATGGGCGATATCAATATGATGGGCACCCCATCCGGTAATCATCCCTGCACCAAATTGCTCGCAACGCAACCAGCCTGGCCTGTTACCAATGCCCCTGGGGCTGGCATCCTGACCATGCACACGGTCTTGCGTATAGTATACTTCAGGTGTTGCACCCAACCAAGCATCATAATCAAGCGTGGCGGGAACGGGCATGATGGCTTTGTTTCCACCGCCTGGATCGCCAGGAAGACCTACTTCAACACTAACCAACTGACCAATCCTGCCGTTGCGCACCAGCTCACAGGCTTTTTTAAACTGTGGCCATGGGCTGACAGATCGCTGCTGGCTTCCCATTTGCAGGATCCTGCCGGTTTTCTTGACGGCATTGGCCAATATCCTTCCTTCCTCGATGGTCAATGATGCAGGCTTCTGCAGGTAAACATCTTTTCCTGCATTCACCGCATGTACACCCACAATCGCATGCTGGTGATCCGGCAAACTGATGTGCACCGCATCAATATCCTTGTTCTTCAACATCTCTTTGTAATCATAATAAACCTTGATGTCCCAATCGCCCTTCAATCCTCCGTTGAAAGCGGCAGCCCTGGTATAATTGTTCTTCACTGCCGCAACACCTGCATCGGCGCGCAACCTGTCTACATCGCAGACGGCCATGATGCGTGCACCGGCATAGCGCGAAATCCCTGTCATATCATGCGAAGTAGAAATCCTTCCACAGCCAATTGATGCTACATTGATCATGTTGCTGGGCGCGTTTTTTCCAAATACGCTGGCAGGAACAATGGTGGGCATCCCACTGAAAAACAGGGATCCAGTGGCCAGCTTGGCTGATGTGTTGAGGAAGTTTCTTCGGCTTTGCGCTTTATCTAATTTTTTCATGGCAATGCTATTGTTTTGGTTGGGCTGTAATGATTGGGTGATGCTCTTGTAATTTACTTGCTTTTTTCGCTTGCGCGATGATTGTTTTGATTTTTATTGAGGGTTATTGCTGGCGGATGGGAAAATCCCTGCCAGGCACTCTCGGCCTTGGCCTGGTCAAACTTACCATTGAAGACCACCAGCCTATATTTCAATACATAGGTTTTGCCGGGCTCCAGCAACCAGTTCCTGTCTTTTGTAGGTGCAAAATTGAAAAACATGTCGCCCCTTCCATTGGTGTTCAAGGTCCAGATGCGCATGGGCTCAGGAAAATTATAGTTCGCAGGATAACCAAGAAAGGCCACACCGCCTGTTTCATTCCCCGGCAGTTCGCCCTGAACAATGCACCATTTGGCCCTGCTGCCATCGGTGTCTTTTCTGGTTTTTCCCTCAGAGGTCAGTACTTCACAATTGGTATTGTTCCAGAACCCCGTTGTCCTCCATCCCATACCGGCATAGCGGTATGCAAGAATATTAAACGGACTTTCAGTGGCACAATTCATTTGTGAGGTGATGTCAACAATATAATAATCCTGGTCTTTCTCGGGTTGATAGACCCTGATGGTTTGCAGTTCATTGAGGGCTACTTTTTCACCAAAGCCTTTCTTGAAAACAACATGCTCATGCAAGGCCTGGATTTCAGAAAATACAGGGCCTTCCGTTTTGGAAACCAATTTCGCAAAACGCACGGTTCCTTGTTTGGAATTGAGGTTCCAAAAATCAACGGTGTCCTTTTCAAATGCCACATGCGTCCAAGGGTTCCAGATGCCATAGTGATGGTAATGATCCGGAGCCTGAATCCTGGTCAGTTCCTGACCATGCGGGGTCCAGAGCGGATGGATAAAACCACTGCGCTTGAAAACAGTATCAATTTTTGCAGGGGGATACACCGTTGCATCATTGTAGCGCAAGAGGTTCTTGTTATTGGCATTGAAGGTGATATCGGTCGGGCTTTTGATTGCTTTGATGGGATTGAAATTGGATGGCGCAGCAAGCGCCAGCACATAGCTGAACTCCGTTT
>CAITQQ010000389.1 GCA_903894575.1 uncultured bacterium | reverse complement strand
GCAGGAATGATACCCTGCAGATCACTCATCCAGATCTGTGTAGATTTTTCCTTGTTGATCAATGCCCTTCTTTCTGCGGCACTGAATGCATTTTCCAAGGCAGCAATGGTCAGCCTGGCTGAAACGCCACTCTTCTGGTCAACAAACTCACTGGACCTGGCCTCAAAAGCAATCTGCTCAATGATTCTGGCTACCAGATCACTTTGGTCAATGAGCTTTGACTGTGATTCGTGTACAGCAGCTTCCTGGGCGGTAATGCTCAAGGCAGCCTCCATTGATTTGGGATAGTGTGTAAGTATTTGGCTCTCGATACGGTCTTTCAATGGCGTCACAATGGATCCACGGTTGGTATAATCCTCCGGATTGGCAGTGAATACAAAGACAATATCCAACGGTAAGCGCAGCTTGAACCCACGGATCTGGATGTCCCCTTCCTGCAATATATTGAACAGGGAAACCTGTATGCGGGCCTGCAAATCGGGCAACTCATTGATCACAAAAATGCAGCGGTTGCTGCGGGGGATGATGCCATAATGGATGACCCGCTCATCTGAAAAATCCAACTTGAGGTTGGCAGCTTTCACAGGATCAATGTCACCAATGAGATCAGCCACCGATACGTCTGGTGTGGCCAGTTTTTCACCATAGCGCTCACTCCTGTGAAGCCAGTTGATAGGCGTCTGATTGCCCTGCTCTTCAACCATCCGCTTTCCGTAGGTTGAAATGGGATGGAATGGATCATCATGGATATCACTTCCGGCAATGTATGGTACATATTCATCCAATAAATCGATCATCAATCGCGCCATCCGGGTTTTAGCCTGTCCACGCAAACCAAGAAAGAGCATGTTATGCCTTGATAGAATGGCCCGCTCAGTGTCAGGAATAACCGTATCCTCATAGCCAACAATGCCAGGAAATCTTTCCTCCCCTGCTTGCATCTTGCCAATCAGGTTATCCCGCATTTCTTCCTTGATGCTTTTGCTTTTGTAGCCAGTTGCTTTTAAGTCGCCGAGTGTATTTATATTTTCCATTGGAATAGTTGAAGGGGTTGAAGTGGTTTAAGATGTTGAAGAAAAATACAGATGCCGCTACATGACATTTCTCTTTTTTCCTTTTTCGAAATCATCAAAAACAAAGCTACCCAGTTTATCAAGGGATGCATAAAAAGCACGCCCGTTGTTGCTTTCCGTGAATGCCCTCACGAAACTTTGCAGATAAGGGTCGCTGGTGATCATGAAAGTGGTGATTTTGATTTTTACTTTCTTGCACTGCGCTGCCAGATTAAGACAGCGGTTGGTGATTTTCCTGTCAAGCCCGAAAGCGTTTTTGTAATAATTTTTTCCTTCCTTCAGGCAGGTAGGTTTCCCGTCTGTGATCATGAAAATCTGTTTGTTGGAATTTTTCCTCCTGCGAAGAATATCCATGGCAAGTTCCAGACCTGCAACAGTATTGGTATGATAAGGTCCAACCTGGAGATAAGGAAGATCCTTTACCTCAATGGTCCAAGCGTCATTGCCAAACACCACAATGTCGAGGGTATCTTTGGGATATTTGGTCTTGATCAGTTCGCTCAATGCCATGGCCACTTTCTTGGCTGGTGTGATCCGGTCTTCTCCGTAGAGAATCATCGAATGCGATATGTCAATCATCAATACTGTGGAGGTCTGCGTCTTGAAATCGGCTTCACGAATTTCAAGATCTTCTTCACGCATCGAAAAATTTTCTATCCCACTGTTGATCTGCGAATTCCGGATAGAACTCACAAAATCAATCTGGTCAAGCATATCGCCAAATTGGAATGGCCTGGTTTCGGGATTGGTTTCATCACCCTGCCCCGATTTGAACGTGCTGTGATTGCCCTTCCGCGCTTTTTTGAGCTTACCGAAAATTTCATCCAGCGATCGTTTCCTGATGCCCTGTTCCGTCTTAGGGGTGATTTTTATTTCACCCTTTTCGTTTTGATCGTCTATGTATCCTTTTTGCTTAAGGTCTTCAATAAAATCTCCAATACCATATTGAGGTGTACTGAACTTGTACTCTTTGTCCAGTTCGGTCATCCAGCGCAACGCTTCTGATGCATCACCATTGGTATAGTCCAGCAATTGCATGAAGATGTCAAGCAATTTTTCAAAATCGCTTTTCCCGTCATCACGCTTTGTATATTTCGAAAAATGGAAGCCTTTCATAGACGGAGATTTGGATAAATTACACAATATGAACAACAGATCTACCAGCCCATTTGCTCCCTAAGGTTGGTAACATGGGCAGCATGGTGCTTTCCATGCCAGGCATAGATCAACAGCAACTGCCAGAGGGTGATATGGCGTTGCTGCTCAGGGTGAAATACTGTTCGTTGCCACTCCTCATCCTTGATGGTTTTCAGCAATTCATACCAGCGATGGTGCAAAGAATGAAGCAAGGTGATGGATATATTGACAGGGCTGTTCAACACATCGGCTGTTTCTACCCATTGGTCCTGGTTGTAAGGTTTGATGACCGGTGAATCTTCTGTCAATCCAAGTTTGAATCGAATAAAGGCATTCATGTGAGAATCGG
>CAITQQ010000388.1 GCA_903894575.1 uncultured bacterium | reverse complement strand
GGTTCAATCATCTGTTGGTAAGCCCAGATTCGAAACGTTTCTTGTTTCTGAACCGGTGGAGAGCCAAAAAAGATGAGCGCCAGAAAATGGCTGTTGGTGATTTTGTGACAAGAATGTTCACCTGTGATACCAATGGTAAAGACCTTTATTGCATTGACCCTTCAGGTTTCAGCTCACATTTTGTATGGAAAGACAATGGTCATGTTTGTGTCTTTACAAAACCAGATGGTCAGGAATGGGGATTCTATGAAATTGAAGATAAGACTGGGAAGTATGTAAGGATCGGTAAAGAAAAAATGCCCGTCAATGGTCATCAGACATACCTCCCTATAGGGAATCATACAGAATGGCTTTTGAACGACACATATCCGGATAAGAACAGAATGCAGACTCCCTATTTGTACCATACCCCAACGGAAAGAAGGATAGACCTGGGGCAGTTTCTTTCACCTCCCCAATATTCGGGAGAATGGCGATGCGATTTACATCCACGGTTCAGTCCTGATGGGAAAAAAGTGGTCATTGATTCCACACATGAGGGGAATGGACGTCAGATGTATCTGATAGATATCAATATTGATCTACTCTCCATCTAGACAATCTAATCAATCACTTCCACAATCGAATGAACATCCAGCCTTGGCACAACAAAGCTAGATTTGCCATTGGCAAAGTTGAAGGGCAAATCTTTGCCTTCTGGCTGTAATGTGATTTTAGAGGGTTTTCCTTTGATCTTTACAGTAAGGTCAGTCAAAGGCGGAACCTGATCGTATGCAATGGCAGCTTTATTGGTGTGTTCTCCTGCAACATTGATCAGGTTGATGTACGTTTTTTCGTTCAGTTTATTCAAGGCAAGGTGAACCAAATGAGATCCGGATACCTCCACCATTAATGTTGGAGAGAGTTTTCCTATTGCCTCTCCAATAAAATCCCGTATGGCTGGAGATTTATGTTCTGCATAGGTTGTGCCAGCATCAAAATAAATGGCAGCAATCGCACCTTTACCCACATTTCTGACGGATGATGCAATGATGTTGCTTTTATCAACAAAGTCGTTGGTATTGTAAAAATTTGATAGTATCTTACTCTTCTGCTCTAGTTTGACTTCAAGGATAGGCGAGCGAATGGATCCCAGTCTGTTTGCCGAAGCAATGAAAGCTATTTTTTCTTCTGATTTATTTGCTGTCAGTAATCCCAGTTCCGTTGAAAAGAGTTTTGCGGTTTCTGAACCTATGATGAGCAATTTTCCTCCATCACGTACATATGCCTTTAGTTCAAGCAATAATGCAGGTTCAATGGATTTGCATTCAGGAATAACGATTAGCGGATATTGTTTCGTTTTACTTAGCAAATGATGTTCCATTAGAACTTCTGTTGGAAGTTGATTGTCCAACAATGCATAAAGCGTTGCTGGTAATTTTCCGAATACCCCTCTATAGGGCGAAGCTGAAGATTTCTGATAATCACTTGTTGGAAATAAAACTGCAATTTGAGGAATGGCTTTTGCCTTGTGGCAATATGGTTGTCTTTCCCTGCAAAATTTTGCCAGTTCTGAAAGTGTATTGGCCAGCCATGGTTTTAGCGACAGGTCTCTGTTTTGTTGAAAATAGAATTGAATTCCACCACCCATTGCTATGATTTCTGCAGCTTCCTGTTGCAGTTGAACAACTGATTTTGTAGTCATGGGCATTTTGTCGCCATTCCATGAAAATCCCCAAGCCATCAAATCCCAAGGTTTACCTTGCGGTGCCAGGGCACGGGCTTCGAATGCGGAACGGAAAACCCCATCTTGCGGTGTAACATCTCCGGATAGATAATCAACCTTGTTTTCTACTTTTTCTGGCATTAGTGAGGAATATGCCCAGTTGCTTGTAATCTGAAATTGAGGATTGAAAGCATGTATGGCATTTACGTATTTAGCCATGTACTCACGAAACAAACTTCTGGTAAACTCCAGGTATCCTTGGTAGTTTGGGTCTTCTTTTTTGCGAGGCACTTCAATGTATCCTGTTTTTTGTTTCCACATTTGTATGGTCGCTTCACTGTAGTCTGCTTCTACAGCCCAGCAGTCGCCATCAATCCAGGCACCATCGACATTGTATGCACTGCTGAGTTCTTTCAACTGGGGAATCAGAATGCTATCAAGGTAAGGACTGAGAAAAGACATTTTTTGGGTGTTCTTCTCTCCTGAGGCTTTTGTCATGGCCCAATTCGGATGTTCTTTTGCTGCTTTTGCATCCCAAACGCCTGAGTAGTGCATATACAGTCCAACATTGTTTTTTTCAGTTATTTCTCGCCATAATTTCAAAGGATCTTTTTGAAAGCCTTTTACGGGATAGCCGAATTTGGTTGGATAGCTCGAGATACCGGGATGCCCCTTGCAGTCAATTTGAATAAAATCAGGGCGAACCTTTTTTAGGAAAGTATCAACCATTTCATTCGTCAGACTTCGCCCCGCATCCATTATATCTTCTTGGGCATGCAAATCAAAATGGACACCAAAAAAGCTTTCTTCCCTTCTTAATTTTCTAGGGTTTTGTGAAAAGGCGTTTAAACTTAAAAATGAAATTATTAGAGCAAGAATAATTTTATTCATCTCCAAAAATCCCTGGGAATTTAAAAATAGAAGTTAAAAATATGTTAAAAGGTATTTTTTAGAAAAAATGTTAG
>CAITQQ010000387.1 GCA_903894575.1 uncultured bacterium | reverse complement strand
TGCACCTTCTGATTCTTCAGCATCGGCCACAAGGAGTTTCCAATCACCCATCAGGATGGCGGCCTGTGATGGTCCGCGGGTGGAGACTGAAAGAATGGCCTTGTGTGGAGATTTCCCTGCTTTGGTGATCATCGGCCAAACATCTTTTCCATCAATGGGCAGTGCCTGTTTCAATGATCCTCCGGCCAATCCAATAAGGGTTGGGTACCAATCGATGATGTGCATGGCACCTTCAATGGTTTTTCCTGCAGGAACATGACCTGGCCAGTGCGCGAACGCTGCGGCACGGGTTCCGCCTTCATAAATGGTTCCCTTGAATTCCCGCAAAGGGGTATTCTTTCCTGGAGGTGGGCCACCATTGTCGCTGGAAAAAATGATGAGCGTGTTTTCCAACATCCCAGTTTTTTTCAGGGACGCAATGATTTGAGCGACAGCCTCATCAACGGCGGCCAACATACCGGCAAGCTTTTTCCGGTTGCCTTCCAGGTTGGGATATGCCGCTGTATACTGGTCGGGCGCCTGAAAAGGGCTGTGCACACCATTGAAGGGAACATAGAGGAACAGCGGTTTTGAAGGTGCATGTTTTTCAATCACGCTGCAGGCTTCTTTTGCCACGAGGTGGGTGGAATAGCCTTCTTCCTTGAGTGGTGTTCCATTGCGGTACCAGTCCATCTGGTTGTTCCGTTCGTGCGTATAATAATCGATGTTGCCAAAAAAATGACCATATTGGTAGTCAAAACCCCTTGCATTGGGCTGGTAGGTTTTTTCAAATTCACCCAGGTGCCATTTCCCTGTGATGGCTGTGCTGTATCCGGCTTCCTGCAATGCGTTGGCCAGGGTCCTTTCATTCAAAGGCAAGCCCCATGCAGCCCCTGGGGTAATGATGGTATAGATGCCAGTTCGTGTGGGATACCTGCCTGTCATCAGGGCAGACCTTGTGGGGGAGCAGACCGGCTGCACGTAATGGTTTTTAAGGATGGATCCTTCTTTTGCCAGCCTGTCAATATTGGGTGTGAGGATATCCTTTCCGCCATTGAATCCACAATCTGCATAGCCAAGATCATCAATCAGCAAAAAAACAATGTTGGGTTTTTGGGTTTGTGCATGGGCTTGTATGCTAACAGACAAGAGGCCTATCAAAAAAAATTGACTTCCCTTGCGAAGGGTTGATAGCAGGAAATTCAAATGGCTTTTTTGCATGGCTTGAATTTTATATCAGCCTTCAAATTAAGCATAATTAAAATCATTCCTCGCATTTAGCAGGGGGCATTATGCACAAATAAATCATGCAAAGCATTTCTGCAGTGCCCGCACTAACGGCCTTTTGAAAAAGATTATTTTTTGGGCTTCCTGAAAATCAGGCAATGTTGCCAGGGAAGGTTGCTGATGTTTTTTTCGAAAATGAATCCAGCCGCTTTTAGTTCCTTGACAGCCTGTGCTTCACTCATCTTGTGGATGGTTTTGATGGGCACCATCGGATCTTCAGACCTGAATTCTACCAGCACCAGTTTCCCGCCGGGTTTCAATGCATTCAGCATGGACACTGCCATTTCATAGGGATAGGAAAACTCATGGTATACATCCACCAGCAACATCATATCAATCGCATTGCCCGGAAGGGATATGCTTTGTTCTGTGCTGAGTACTGGAACAATGTTCTTGGTGCCTTCCAGTGTGATCCTGTCATTCAGGTAGGCAATCATCTCAGGCTCTACATCCACCGCATATACTTTTCCATTCCCCACCATTTTTGACATCAATGTGCTGTGGTAGCCACTTCCCGCTCCGATGTCGGCAATGACCATCCCCGGTTTTATGGCAAGGTTTTTCAACAATTGGCTTGTGTTTTCTTCCATCTCTCTTTCCTGTCTTTCCAGCCAATCAATTCCATAATGGCTCATCACCTGTGCAATCTGTCTGCCCATGTACCATTTTTTGATACCGTTGGGATCGCCTGCTTTTATTGTATACCGCTCTTGCGCAAAGCCGCTAAACGTGAATAAGACGGCAATGAAAAGCAGTGAAAAGGGCAATAATTTTTTCATGGTTGACATTTTTACTGATCAATTCAGTTGGCTGATGCTATTGTTATGGAACAAGAGCAATTTAGCGCAATTGTGGCTTTGGGGGATGATTAATGCGTCATACTTTATACTCCACTTGGATCACATCAGAAATCTGCAACATCTCATCAATGGTGAATTCCACCACCCCGCCGAGCCGATTCACTTCGTTCATCGGTCTCGGCACCCCTCCTGTCCAGGAGGGGATTTCTGAACTGTAAATCAATAGCGCAAAACCTTATTCGCTATATTTACTGAAGCCAAAGCCATTGAACGGATGAAAAAATACATGATCTATTTTCTGCTGACATTTTCTTTTATCAGTGCCTGTACCAAAAAAGGAGTGACTGCTGGAGGTACAACCCCTGTTCCTGTTCCACCAGTTGTGGTGGTAGTTGATACGAATCTGTACAAGTTCATGCCCTTTCCCATGGGTGCTTCTGTTGGCATCTCGCTGATGAAAAACAATGCCAAGTACAGTGGTGTAGTTGGCAAAGAATACAACAGCATCACTGCTGAAAACGCCATGAAATTTGGGGCCCTGCATCCCGCTGAAAATACCTACAATTGGGCCGATGCAGACTATCTTGTGGCCTATGCTCAGGCCAATGGAAAACGGATACATGGCCATACCTTGAACTGGTATCAAAATTTACCAGCTTGGGTGACCAATTTTTCTGGTGATTCCATCGCCTGGGAAAACATGTTGAAGACACATATTCAAACCGTTGTTGCGCATTTTAAAGGAAAGGTTGCTTCATGGGATGTGGTCAATGAATATTTCAATGATGATGGAACCATCAGAACAAGTGTTTGGGTCAAAAATCTTGGTCCGGATTATATCGCGAGGTGTTTTCAATATGCCCGCCAGGCAGACCCTGACGCAATTTTGTTCTATAACGATTATGGCCATGAATACAGCAGCGCAAAAAGGACTGCCATAGCAAACCTGATCAGTTCCTTCAAGACAAGGGGCATTCCCATCCATGGCGTTGGCATGCAGTTTCACATGACCTATACCCAGACCGATGCCAACATCAATGCCGCCATGGCCTTTGCTGCAGGCACCGGCCTGAAGGTGCATCTTTCAGAACTCGACATTCGACTGAACACCAACAAGCTGCAAACGCTTGTTTTTACAGATGCTCTTGCTGCACAACAGGCAGCCAGATATAAATTTGTGGTACAGGCCTACAACGCTGCCATTCCAAAGGCGCAACAATTTGGCATCACCACCTGGAATGTGGGCGATGCAGATTCATGGGTACCTTCCTGGCAGGGTGCTCCAGATTGGCCACTGCCATTTGATGCAAACTATTTGCGGAAACCGGCGTACAAGGCCATCATCGAAGGGGGAAAATAATTGCTGTTTTCTTGGACTGGCTCAGTTAAAAGATTGGCGAAGGCCGTCAATAAAAGAAATGCTTTTTTTGATTGTTCTTCCAGCCAGCCTGTGACTCATAGTCAACAAAAAATATTTTTACATCTGCCTGGCTTTCATATTTGACAAAGTAGATTTTCTTTTTTGCCTGGCTTTGGTACTGTGTAAAAAACCATTTACCATCATTATCGCCTGCCTGCGATTCATATTTTACTTTGAATACTTTCAGGTCTGCCTGGCTTTCGTATTTCACCACAAAGACCTTGACATCTGCCTGGCTTTCATAATCCACTGTAAATATTTTTTGGGCCATGGTTTGCTGCAAGGCAAAAAGGGATAAGAGAAGGAATAGTGTTTTCATAGGATAAATATACAATCTTGGTTTGACAGCTGTGCTTGATAGCGGCAAAGTGAATTCCTCATTTTACGGAAGAATAAAAAGTAAAATTCTGTTGTTTAACACTTTTTCTGAACACTGTAGAGGGTGAGATTTGCCGTTCAATAGCATCTCCGGAATGCTTTTTAGGCTAAGAAATATTTTATTTTAATTAACCAATAGCTTAATTTTGGAATGAAGAGGGATTCAGTATTCTTGATAGCAACACAAGATGGGAAAAGAGCAATATTCGTTGACAAGATCAATGCCTCTGAAATTCTGCATTATATAAATCAGGATGAACGCCATAAAAAAAAGTTCCTGTTTATTACAGAATTGATTTTGAGGAGGATTAAAAATCCACAACTATATGATAAGGAAGAAATAAACGGCAGAAAAACCTCAGTTACTGCAATGAAGTTTTTCAAAGGACAAGAGAATGACAGGATTTATTGTCGGGAGTTCAGCAGTAAAGGGAAGAGACAAATTATTATGGCGATAATATTGATAGAAAAAAAGAAAACACAGAAGCTGACTAAGCCAATTAAATCATTGATTGAAAAAATCTCCAAATATGAATACGAAGTTGAATAAAGAATTTACGATAGCGCCTGGATTCGAAAACCTTTTTGAGTTTGATACGGTGGAAGGTGCGAACATGCATCATGCAAAAATCATCATGATGAAATTTTTGCAAGCAATGGAAAAGTCAATGGGGAAGAATAAGTTGAACAAGAAAACACTTGCAGGCATGTTGGGAATTTCTCCAAGCT
>CAITQQ010000386.1 GCA_903894575.1 uncultured bacterium | reverse complement strand
AGGGCCAGACCTCTTCGTCCTTGATGATGGACAGAAACAAATCAAAGCCACAGCAACAGGAAGAATCGTCTCCTACACCTGGACACCCTCCACCTACCTCAGCGATACCTCCATCCTGCAACCCACCATCATCAAACCACAGGATGATATCTACTACTACCTCGCCGTAAA
This sequence comes from uncultured bacterium, assembly GCA_903894575.1. Taxonomy (GTDB): domain Bacteria; phylum Bacteroidota; class Bacteroidia; order Chitinophagales; family Chitinophagaceae; genus Pollutibacter. Next base: position 4,726 of record CAITQQ010000386.1, on the reverse strand, counting down.
AGGAAGAGGCGCATGCATCAGCAAGGATACCCTCTTCGTCGTATCCCTATCCATGCCAAAACCACCCAATACCTTCACACCAAATGGCGATGGCATCAACGATACATGGGAAATAAAATACCTCGACCAATATGAAGGATGTGTGGTGGAAATTTATTCAGCAACAGGTCAGCTGCTGTTCAGGAATACAGGATATGTTGAACCCTGGAACGGCAGCTACAAAGGTCAGGCGGTTCCTGCAGGCACATATTATTTCGTTATTGATCCAAAGAATGGAAGGAAGAAGATTGCAGGATACCTGACAATTTTGCGGTAATGTTTTTTGTCCTAAAACAGCATTCAGTTGTAAGCCTTTTCCAACAATCGATCCAACTGCTCAATCTCTGCAGGAGTAAGGTAACGCCATTTGCCAGTAGCAAGATTGCCCAGCTGGATATGCATGATGCGGATGCGCTTGAGGTCCTTGACCTTGTATCCAAACTCGGCACACATCCTTCTGATCTGCCGGTTCAGGCCTTGTTTCAGGATGATGCGAAATCTCCTTTGCCCTTCTTGCCTGATATAACAAGGCTTGGTGCGTTCTCCTAAAATTTTCACACCATTGCCCATTTGCCTGATCATTTCTGGTGTGAGTTCCTTGTCAACGGAAACAACATACTCTTTTTCATTGTTGTTGCCTGCGCGCAGGATTTTGTTGACGATGTCGCCATCATTTGTCAATAAAATCAATCCTTCGGAATCCTTGTCAAGCCTGCCTACAGGAAAAATCCGTTTGGGGTGGTTCATGAAACGGATGATGTTGGACTTGTCCGTTTCATCAGTGGTGGATGTGACGCCTACTGGTTTGTTGAGGGCAATATAAATCGGCTTTTGTTTGTTCTTTATTTTCTCTCCATCAATGGCAACAACATCCCCTGGAAAAACACGGGCAGTCAGGAGCACCATTTCATCATTGATGGTAACACGGGCCTGTTCAATCAGTTTTTCCGCTTCCCGCCGGGAACAGAAACCTGAATTGCTGATATACTTGTTGATTTGAATCCCCTCTTCCTTCTGAACAGATTTCATAGAAGCCCGAAGATAGATAAGAAAGGAAAAACAGATATATTTATGTTATGCAAAAGCTCATATCGAACAGTTTCATGGTATTGTTTTGTCTTTTCACCGTTGCGCTGAATGGACAAACAAAGTATTTTTTCCCCGAAGGACTTGCCTTAGGAAATGTGCACCAATACGGCAGAGAGGCCTTGTACAGTGATGGCCTGGCCTTTCAACTCTACAGCGCTGCAGTGAAGCCAGTTTCTGGAGAATCATTTTCATTTGCAGATGGCAGCAAGAAATCAAGCTGGACACCTGTCAAGGCCGACAGCATGGGCAATTTCAGGAGTCCCGCACTGGGCAGTGGCTATTTGTACTTGACCTATACATCCACCAAAAACCAAACCGCAGTATTGGTGGCCACAGGTCATTCAATGGTCTATGTGAATGGCGCACCCCACGCGGGAGACATGTACCGATATGGCTGGATGAACATCCCCGTGACATTGAAAAAAGGGGTGAATGAAATCTATATCAGGTCCGCAGGGATGGGCAGGTTTGGCATGATCAATGCACGCCTTGAATTTCCCGCCAAAGCCCTGACAATACTTAAAACTGACCCCACCCTTCCCTTCCTCGTGAAAGGTGAATCAAAAGGAGAACTGGTCGGCGGCATCGTGGTGTTGAATACATCAACCAGCAATGCAAAAAACCTGAGCATCAAAACAACCCTTGAAGGGAAAACAGCTACATCCATTGTTCCATCGGTTCATGCCATGCTGAGCAGAAAAGTACCCATCACCATACCTGTTCCTGATGCTATCAACAAAGGCAGTTACACCATGCAGCTGGCACTCTACGATGGCAGCAAATTGATTGATACAACCACTATCTCCATCACCGCAGTGAATCAGGGCGAACATGCGAGTTATACTTTTATCAGCAAAATAGACGGCTCTGTTCAGTACTATGCCGTTGCGCCACAAATCGCCACAACCCAACAACCATCACTGTATTTTTCTGTGCATGGGGCTGAAGTGGAAGCGATTTCGCAGGCAAGGGCCTATGCGCCAAAAGCAGAAGGCCCGGTAGTGGCGCCCACCAACAGAAGGCCAAGGGGTTTCAACTGGGAAGACTGGGGAAGAATGGATGCCTTAGAAGTGTTGGACATTGCCAAGAAAAGATTCAACCCTAACCCACAAAGAATTTATTTGACAGGACATTCCATGGGCGGACATGGCACCTGGTACCTGGGTGCAACCTATGCCGGACAATGGGCGGCCATAGCCCCTTGCGCAGGCTATCCGACGCTTGCGGAATATGGATCCCATGATGGAAAGGTTCCAACTGATGCGGTCACCGATACCAAGAAACTGCTGATCAGGGCCAGCAATACCGGCAATGTCATCAACCTTGCCAAAAATTACAAAGCCGGCGGAGTCTATATATTTCATGGCGATGCCGACCCGACTGTGTCTGTTGATTATGCAAGACAAATGAGAAAGGTATTGGCAGATTTTCATCCTGATTTCAGTTACAAGGAATATCCCGGCGGATCACATTGGTTTGGCAATGAAAGCGTGGACTGGCCACCCCTGTTCCAGTATTTCAATCAACATACCATTCCTACAAGTGACGCTGTAAATGAAATTGATTTTACTACAGCTTCTGTTGGTATTTCATCTACGCACCATTGGGTGAAGCTGTTGCAACAAAACCAACAGTACCAGTTCAGCAAGGTAATGTTGAAGCGGGACATGAAATTGAAATCCATCAAGGGAACTACTGCCAATCTGAAAAGACTGCAGTTTGACCTGAAAGACTTTAACGCTGGAGATACTGTCAACATTGAGTTGGACGGCCAATCCATGAATGCAATCGCATCAAAAAATACGCCATTGGTCTTGTTGAAATTTGAAGACAAGTGGATAACAAATGGGTTGGCTCCTTCATATGAAAAAGGAGAAATGAGGAACGGCGGATTCAAGGAAGCTTTCCAGCACAGGATGGTTTTTGTGTACGGAACAAAAGGAAATGCAGAAGAAAATGCATGGATGCTGAACAAGGCGAAATACGATGCTGAAACCTGGTACTACCGTGGAAACGGTGCGATTGATATCATTTCAGACACTGAATTTGATGCAGGGAAATATGCAGACCGCGGGATCATTCTTTTCGGCAACATGACCATCAATTCAGTTGCTGCAGACCTGTTGAAAGACTGCCCCATCAAGATCAACAGCGGTTTTGCTATTGTTGGTGCAGATACCTTGAAGGGTGCTGATCTTGGTAGCTATCACCTCTGGCCCAACAAAGACAATGGTTTCAGCTCAATTGCCCTGATTGGTGGAACAGGATTAAAAGGCATGCGGGCAGCGGAAGCCAACCAGTATTTTGCCGGCGGAAGCGGATTTCCAGACTTCATGATTTTCTCATTAGACATGCTGGAGAAAGGCGAAACTGCTGTGAAAGCAACAGGCTATTTTAACAACAAATGGCAGTTGGGAAAAGACATGACCATATTGCGATAATGGTATCAATGCTTTTGAAGGATTTTCAACAACTCCTTTTCAATCGCATTGGCAATCCTAAAAAAACCAAGGTCGGTCATGTGAACCCCGTCAACCGTGGCTTCTCCATCATCCCCAATCAATCCGGTTGAAGGAAGAAAATAGATGCCCTTGTACCCGTCTTTCTTTATGGCATTGAAGGCATCAAGAAAATGGTCATTGACTTCTTGTATCTTTTTTGCCACTGCGGCATTGAATCTCGCATGCGGATAATCGATGTTGGATACCAACAAAATCGGTATGCCAGGTTTTAATTTTTTGAGCTGCTTCAGAAATGGAAGCGTGCGCGATGCAGCCATTTCGGGGCTGAGATTGGGACCGCAATCGATCACATAGCAAGCCGCATCAATGGTAGACATGATCACCGCCAGCATGGAATCCAACTGCCCGTTGCCACTGAACCCTAGGTTGATGGTTTCTTTCTGCAAGCTCCTCTCAAGGATAGCAGGATAGGCCATTCCCGGTCGCATGGCAGAAGCTCCCTGCAGGATGCTGGTGCCATAAAAAACAATGGGACGGGCTGAAGCCAACACCGGTGCAGCGGGTTGTTGCAGGATGGCATGCTCATCAATCCCAATTTCTACAGAATCAGTATTATCATAACAGGGGAGATATAAAACATACTGGCGCATGGCGCCATCAAGGCCTTTGATGATGGATGATTCATGGCGCGATCCATTGGATGGACGTCCGATGCCGGCATAATACCATTTGTTGCCATCGAGTCCATACAAATCAACACCCTTCACCAGCGTACCGGCAACATGCTGAAAACTCACCTCACCCCCGGTCTTCCATTTGGCAGCCACCTGGGTTGAATTGGTCTCAAAATAAATGGCGATACCCGCACTGTTCTTGCTGAGGCTCCATACGGGTTTGCGCAGGTGCACTTCAAGGCTGTCAGGAAAGCGCTTGTAGGTGGTTTGCTGAGGGAAAGGCCTGCCCAGGATCTTCAGCATTGAAGCAGAATGATATTGGAGTTTGGGCTGCGAAAAGGCAGAGATATTGGCCAAAAGAAGCAGAATACATATCATCCTTATCATACGTGCCATTGGGTTGATTCAACCTCAAGATAGCATTTCGATGACCTTTTTGGATGAGATTTCACAGTTTTCCTT
>CAITQQ010000385.1 GCA_903894575.1 uncultured bacterium | reverse complement strand
GATCGTTATTTTACAGGCACCTCAACACTGCCTAAATATGTATTTGGATTTGCTGCAGATTTCAGCTGGAAATCATTTGATCTTTCATTGATTTTCTCTGGGGCTGCCGGTCATCAGATCCAGTTCAATTCAATTGGTTACAACAACTCTGCAGTGGTTTGGGGAAATGCCATCAATGCGGATGTTGTAAAAAGCAGATACTATTACAACGATGCTGATCCTGCAGATCCTAGAAATAATGTCAACGGAAAAAATCCAAGGCTGAAAGTAGCAGATGCCCAAAATGGTGTAAACAGCGACTGGTGGTTGTTTGATGGCAGTTGGATGAAACTGAGAAATGTGCAATTGGGATATAATCTTCCTTCCAATTTTGTTGGCAGGTTGGCCATCCAGCGTGCAAGGGTATATTTCAGCGGAGAGAATCTTTTCATGCTTACTTCATTTCCAGGACTTGACCCTGAGTTGGGTGCGAACATAACATATCCAACGATGAAGCAGTTTGCTTTCGGTCTCAATGTTACCTTCTAATCAACAAGAAAAAGATATTATATGAAAAAGATATTCATTTTGCTTTCATTGGTTTCAGTTGCATTCAGCAGTTGCCAGAAAGACCTGCTTGATACAGAGCCCTATGATCAACTCGGTAGTGAAACCATGTGGACTACAGACAACCTCACTGAATTGGGTGTCAATTCTATTTACAATGCCCTAAGGCTTGACCAAAATACTGGTTCAGCTTCAGGACTGGAATTGTACCAGTATGATCGTTTTGCTGTAGGTGGTATGCAGCGTGATGGTACAGATGCCTTCTTGTTGGGCACAATCACTCCTGCAAATGGATTGTTCAGCAGCAACTGGAGAAATTTTTATGAGGGTATCATCAGGGCAAACACTGCCATTGCCAATATCCCTAAAAAATCTCCATCTCCGGAGGCCAAAAAAACAAGGCTGATTGCCGAAGCTAAATTCCTGAGGGCTTATTTTTATTTCAGGCTTAATCAGGTTTGGAAAGGTGTTCCCATTTACCTGGAACCCTTCCTTTACACGGAAGCTACAAAAGCGCGTTCAACCGAAGCTGAGGTTTGGAATGTTGTACTGAAGGACCTCAGTGATTGTATCGCTGAAACCAATCTGCCTGCAAAATATGCCAAGGGCAATGCAAGCTTTGGAAGGGTTACCAAAGGTGCTGCTTATGCACTTCGTGGAAAAGTATACATGTACATGGGCAAGTGGGCAGAAGCTGCTGCTGATTTTGCCAATGTATCTGCTTCCGGGTATAAACTTTTCAATGATTATCGCCTTCTGTTCAAAGAACAGAATGAACAGTCCGATGAGATGATTTTTTCCATTCAAAATACCGGTATCACTGGGTTGGGATCAACAACACAATTCTTTTGTGGTACACGCTCATCGTTCGGCTCTTGCTGGAATACCTATATTGTATCTCCCAATGGTGTAGATCTTTTTGAGAATCTTAATGGAAGCAAATTCAATTGGGATGCTGTCATTCCAGGATTCAATGCTATGAACGTTCGGGCCAGACAGGTATATTTCCTCAGGGACAACCTTACTGCTGCAGAGAGAACAGCAAGGGCAGCACTGGGCGCTGATATGACTAAATATCTTCCAGTTGGTAATGAGGCAAGATTGAAGAAAGCCTACGAAAGCAGGGATCCTCGATTGGAGGCTTCAGTCATCGTACCTTATGCCACTTACAACGGATTGTTTGGCACTACTCCTACTACAGTAACCAGCAGGTATCCCTTCAGGGCTGAAGCTGCTGTCAATGGTGATTTGAGGACAGATACACAGGCAGAATTCTATTACCTCCACAGGAAGTTTGTTTATGAGGGGAACGCTGAATTATTGAACCGCTCATTCGGTCCGATTGACTTTCCTGTGATCCGTTATGCAGATGTTTTGCTGATGTGGGCAGAAGCACTTACGGAGCTTGGAGATCTTCCAGGCGCCATTGCCAAAACGAATGAAGTGCGTGTCCGTGCAGGTATGCCATCGCTTCAGCAGACTGCTGCTGCTCTTCCTACCTTTATTGCCAATCAGTCTGCATTGCGTGATCGCATCCGCAATGAAAGGCGGATTGAGTTCCTGAATGAGGGCATCAATTATTTTGATGAGTTGAGGTGGAAAACTTTGAAGGATACAAAGTTCGGAAATGCCAATGGACTGCGCAGTGCATGGGGCGCCAATATTGCCAACTACACCTGGGGTGGAGACCATTTTTATACCTGGCCCATCCCACAGGCTGAAATCCAGATCAATCCTAGTCTGGTTCAGAATCCAGGCTGGCCAAACTAATTTGTTTTTAACTTTAGGGCACATGAAATTTTCATGTGCCTTTTTTTTATAACGTTATCTCGTTTTGCATGAAGTACAATTATGTATTTATTGTAGGCTTTGTTTTGTTCTCCGCTTGTAAAAAAAAGGAGCAACCAACCCCGGTGGTACCTGTGGTTCCAACAACACCTGTTGTTCAGGACAACCGGTTCCCTGTCAATCTGTTGGTAGATTCCATCACCTTGGCCTATATCAAACAAGAGGCAGTGAGCAATACTGATATGTCAACTGCTGTGGCAACAATCATCAATTCTTCCTCTCTTGCAGCATTGAGCAAAACACCGACACTGTTCAAGGAAGGAGATGCAGATAATTTTTCGAATATCTCCAACCAGGCAACGGATTGTAAGATGCTGTCCCTGCGATGGCTCATGTTGTATGAGAAAAGTCCGGCTGAAGCAAAGCCCTATTTCGACAAGGTGGTAAGTACCCTCTTGGCCTGGGTAAATTTTGGCAATATTGCGACAACACATCTTCCCAATGAAACATCTTATCTTGGATTTTATGAAGCCTACTCCGTCGTCAGAAGCAGGATGACAACTGCAGACAGGAGCAAGGTGGACACCTGGATCAATGCAAGGGCGCTGGTATTCAGGAATTTTGCTGCGCGGGTTAACAATTGGGAAACCATACGGATGAATTTTCTTTACTATTTTGGGTACTTACTGAATTCTCAAAGCCTCCTTGATTATGCAGCCGGCGCATATACCACCTTGCTCAACGTAAACCTTATGGCAGGTGGAAAGTCGGAAGACCTGATCAGCAGGGACGCCTTTGCCTATCATGCCTACAACCTTGCATTCTATGCCCGAATATTCAAAGCCAAAGCATATTTCGAAGGATATGATGCCATGAACGCATTCAAGAACAGGAAGAACAACATCAATGTTTCAGTGCAGGACATGATGAATTATTGGAAACCTTTCCTCATTGATCCTGCCAACAATGTGCATGTTGAATTTGTGAAAACCAATTATGCTCCAGATAAAACAAGGACTGATTATAACAAACCCTATGTGCCTTCTTCCTCCGTATATGCATTGGAAGAGTTGTTGCTTGCTTTTCCTGAAACTACAGGCTATCTCAAGGCCATCAGTGCATCAGCCAGCAGGTATAACAGGAAGGTAAGCGGATTTCTTTACTGGCCCAGATAAACAATGAACATGAACGCTCCCCGCATCTTAAAAGGTATATTGGCATTGGTTTTGATCAATGTCAATCTAGTGTACGCCCAGAAGGATATGTTGAAATCTTCTGCCAACAAGCAGCAACTCTCTTCTTATTTGTTGCAACCATCACTGTGGATCAAATATCCCGGATATTCGGATCGTACTGGCTGGGATCAATTTGCTGGATCGAACAAGCCAAGCATCATCAAAGAAGGTGAAAGGTATTTACAATACGAGTGGAAAGTGGTCAAGGCTACTGACTATCTGGCCTTTGAGCGAACTGGATCGCGTACAGCCATGGAGAACCCTTTTGGTTCCAACAATACGGCTTTGGCGAATCTTGTTCTTGCAGAACTTGTAGAAGGCAAGGGCAGATTTTTAGATCAAATCATCAATGGGGTCTGGCAGTTGTGTGACATGAACACCTGGGTATTGTCTGCCCACCTGCCGGTTCAAAAATCCAGGCGTTCTTTGCAAGAATTGGATGAACAGCTCATCGATCTTACCTCCGGAGACATGGGTTCATTCCTCGCATGGGTGCATCACTTTCTTTCTAAAGAATTCGACAAAGTCAATCCAGTTATTGCTGCAAGGATAAGGAAGGAAATCAACCAACGAATTTTGGTGCCATACATGGAGAGGAATGACCTTTGGTGGCAGGCCTTGCAAGACAAGCCCGGGCAAATGGTCAACAACTGGAATCCCTGGTGCAATTTCAATGTGCTTACTTGTTTTCTGCTGTTGGAAAAGGATAAAGTAAAGCTGACTGAAGCAGTATACAAGACCATGATTTCAACGGATCAGTTCATCAATTATACCAAGGACGACGGCGCCTGCGAAGAAGGCCCATCTTATTGGGGACATGCTGCAGGAAAAATGTATGATTATCTCCAATTGTTGAAGTATGCAACAGGCAGCAAGGTGGACATCTTCGCCCAGCAAAAAATCAGGAACATGGGGGAATACATCGCCCGTTCTTATATTGGCAACGGATGGGTCGTCAATTTTGCTGATGCATCCGCAAAAGGCGGCGGCAATGCAGGATTGGTCTATCGCTATGGGAAAGCGGTTCAAAGTGCAGAGATGATGGACTTTGCCGCATACTTGCACAAGCGTGATACGGAATCCATTCTTGAGGGAAGAGACCTTTTTCGGGCATTCGAAAGTTTCTGGTCAGTCAATGAGGTGAACACCCGTGAGGCCAAAACCTCAACTTCTTCATCTACCTGGTATCCTCAAACTGAATTCTGTTACATGCGTGCAGGAGATGTTTTCTTTGCTGCCAAGGGCGGATACAACAACGAAAGCCACAACCACAATGATGTTGGTTCTTTCATGTACTACTTCAAGGGTAAACCATTTTTGATTGATGCCGGAGTAGGCACCTATACAAAATTTACTTTCAGCAGCCAGCGCTATACGATCTGGACCATGCAAAGTGATTACCATAATTTGCCAAAGGTCAATGGCTATTCACAGCCCAATGGCGCTTCATTCAAATCCCGCAATGCCAGCTTTGATCCGGCCAGCATGGCATTCAGTTTGGATATTGCCAATGCTTACCCCGCAGAAGCCAATATCCGCAACTGGTGGTTGCGTTATGCGCTGGCGGGTGATGGCAGCCTGGCTTTGACGGAGAAGTTTGACATCAACAACCCCGCTGCAGCCAACGAAATCAACTTTCTTTCTGCCGTTCCTGTAGATAGCATAGCGCCCGGAATCTTGTTGTTAAAAAATGGCGATGCTGCTGTGAAAATGGTTTTTGATTCCAAAGATTTTGTATTCAGCCAGCAGCCTGTTGATATCAACGACATGAGGTTGACAAGGGTCTGGGGAAAGTCTCTGTACCGCATCAGTTTAAGGGCAAAATCCTTGCAGAGCAAGGGCTCATATACTTTCAAGTTTATTCCACAATAATGTTTTCATTTTAAAAGTCAGTTATGTACTCAAAATCATTACTTGCCATCACCTTCATCCTAGTGTCAATTGCAGGATTTTCGCAGTCAGAAAAACTGTCAATGGATGCATTGATCAAACGGAATCTTGCATTGGCCAGAGACCAATATACTTTGCTGGAATCCAATCTGCCTGCCGATCGCATGCCCAAGTCTTTTAACATGATGACGGAAAAATTAGAAACCAGTGACACGAAATGGTGGTGCAGTGGATTTTATCCCGGCACGCTGTGGTATATCCATGAGTATACGAAAGATGCCGGCATCAAAAAAGCTGCAGAGGGAAGACTGGCCATTCTTGAAAAGGAAAAACATTTCAAAGGCAACCATGACCTGGGCTTCATGATGTATTGTTCTTTTGGCAACGCCTACAGGATCACCGGAAATCCATCCTATAAAACAACGATTGATACTGCAGCCATGTCTCTTGCTACCCGCTACAGGCCATCCATTCAATCAATCCAGTCATGGGATTCCAGCAAAAATTTTCGCTGCGCTGTGATCGTTGACAACATGATGAACCTTGAGCTGTTGACCTGGGTAAGCAACAATGGCGGTGATCCCAAATTCAGGGAGATTGCCACAACCCATGCCAATACGACTATTCAACGTCATTTCCGTCCGGACAATGCCGCATACCATGTCCTTGATTACAGTCTTGCCGAGAACAAGCTGCTCAGGAAAACCACCTGGCAGGGTGCGCATGACACTTCCGCTTGGGCACGCGGACAAGCCTGGGCCTTGTATGGTTATACGATGATGTACAGAATGACAAAGGATGCGAACTATCTCGGCCAAGCCAATAAAATTGCAGCCTTCATCCTGAACCATAAAAATCTTCCGGCCGATAAAATTCCATACTGGGATTTTGATGCTCCACAAATTCCCAATGCGCTGCGTGATGCATCTGCTGCTGCCATCATGGCTTCTGCACTGATAGAGCTTTCTAGCTATGCCAAGCCTGCGATGGGCAAGGAATATGTAGCTGTAGCTGAAACCATGATCAGGACTTTATCTACAGACCAATACCTTGCCAAAAAAGGAACCAATGGAGGATTTTTGCTCAAACACAGTGTTGGTGCCTTTCCATTGAATGGTGAGATTGATGTGGCATTGACCTATGCGGATTATTATTTTGTTGAAGCGATGGGCCGATACATGAAACTCAAGTCAAGTTTATGATGAAGGTATTTTCATTGTCTTTATTTATCCTGTTTTCTTTGTTGGGATCGGCACAAAAAAATTGTCCAATCATTCCGCAACCACTTGCTGCCACACCATCCAGCGATCAATTCAAATTAGATCGTCATTCATCGATAAAGGTTAGTGATCCAAAGTTGTATGGAATCGCGAATTATTTAAGCGCTGAGATCAAGAAAAATGCATCCATTGAATTGGCTACACAACCATCAAAAGCTGGCTCATTGGTATCGCTTGTGCTCAGTGCTAACAAGACCCAAAATAGTACTTCAGCAGAAGCCTATTCGATTGACATGAACAAAGGATCCATCATTGTTGCTGCATCGAGTGAAGCCGGTCTGTACAATGGCATTACAAGCTTATTGCAGCTTGTCAGCTTGGCCGAGAACAAAGGAGGGACACTGATGCTGGATTGCTGGCAGATCAAGGATGCTCCCGGTTATGGATGGAGAGGACTGATGCTGGACGAGTCCAGGCATTTCTTCGGATTAGAGAAGCTCAAGTCGCTCATCGATTGGATGGCATTTTATAAGTTGAATCGTTTTCACTGGCACCTTACAGATGAACCAGGATGGAGAATGGAAGTGAAAAAATACCCCAAGCTTACTACCATTGGTGGTATCGGAAATTTCAGTGACTCAACGGCTCCTGCCCGTTACTATACACAAGATCAAATCAGGGAACTGGTTGCCTATGCCGCAGAGCGTCATATCATGGTCATTCCTGAAATTGATATGCCAGGGCATGCTACCGCTGCCAACAGGGCCTATCCTGAGTTCAGTGGTGGTGGATCCAAGGCCCATCCGGAATTCACCTTCAATCCCGGCAAGGAAGGAACCTACAGCTATTTGACAGATATCCTCAAGGAAACCGCATCGCTTTTTCCTGCCTCCATGATCCATCTCGGCGGGGATGAGGTGAATTTTGGCAACCAGCAATGGCCGCTTATCCCTGCCGTCAAAACATTGATGGCCGAAAAGAAAATGAAAGACCTGAGAGAGGTGGAGCTTTATTTTATGCAGCGCATGGCCGATACCTTGTACAAGATGAACAATAAACTATTGGCCTGGGATGAAATGGCCGATGTGGAACTGCCCAGGGACAAAACCATCATCATGTGGTGGAGGCACGACAAGCCGGAACAGTTCATCAAGGCAATGGAGAAGGGTTATACCACCGTCGCTTGCCCCAGGATTCCTTTCTATTTTGATTTTGTGCAAGACAGCAGTCATAAACAAGGAAGAAAATGGCAGAAGGCTTTTGCACCATTAGAATCTGTGTATGCCTTTGATTTGTCTAAATTCAATTTGACTGCAGAGAAGCAAAAATTGGTTGCAGGCATTCAGGCCAATATCTGGACCGAAACCATGCAGAATGAACAACGATTAGATTATATGTTATTTCCCCGCATCGCAGGACTGGCCGAAGCCGCATGGAGAAACAACAATACTCCCAAAGATTATGGCTTGTTCAAGCAAAGGCTTCAAGGACACCTGGGTTTGTATGCAAATGCCGGTCTGTATTATTTTGATCCCAGTGCACCAGCCAGTAAGTTGGAGCCATTGGGCCCTAAAAAATAAACGTACCTTAAAGGACTATTTTTCTAAAGCGAATTACGATGTTGAGCAAAAAATTGTTTTTATTCTTTGCGGTCCTCATGTCAATGATATCCGCATCCGCCCAGCCATTCATCAATGAAGTCAGGGCCTTTGCCAAACAAGATTCCATGGCCAAGCCACCCGAAGGTGCCATCCTCTTGATCGGTAGTTCATCCTTTACCAAGTGGAAAGACGTTGGTGATTATTTTCCCGACAAAACCATAGTCAACAGGGCTTTTGGTGGATCATCCTTGCCTCACCTGATTGATTATGCTGAGCAGGTAATCTTTCCTTACAATCCTGCCCAGATCATCATTTATTGTGGGGAGAACGATGTCGCTTCATCCAAGTCGATCACGGCTGATACGGTGTTGAACAGGTTCAAACGGTTGCACGCTTTGATAAGATCGCGCTATCCCAAGGTCCCCATCGCTTTTGTGTCGCTAAAGCCCAGCCCTGTAAGGGTTGATTTTCTTGCAACAGTGAAAGAGACCAACAAGCTGATCAATGCCTTTTGCAAGGCATCCTCCAATACGGAATTCATTGATGTATTCAGCCCCATGTTGAATCCTGATGGGAGTTTCATGGAAGAGTTGTTTGTAAGCGATCGTCTGCACATGAATGCAAAAGGTTATATCATCTGGAAAAAAGTGATGGAACCTTATTTGGTTAAAACAAAGATTCCAACGAAGAAGCCAGTTGCTGCAATCAAAAGACCCAATATCATTTGGTTGAGTGCAGAAGACATGAGCCCAAGGCTCGGCGCTTATGGTGACATGACAGTGCCAACGCCCAACCTTGATAAGTTGGCAAAACAAGGAATACGGTATACCAATGTTTTTACTGCTGCAGGGGTCTGCGCTCCCAGCAGGAATGCCATCATCACTGGTAGGATACAGACCAGCAATGGCGGCCATAACATGCGTGTATTGAACAATACTTATCCTGAGGAGACCGGTCTTCCCAAGAGTTATTCGGCAGTGCTTCCAGTTGGGGTAAAGCACCTCGGAGAATACCTGCGTGCTGAAGGTTATTACTGTACGAACAATGCAAAAACAGATTATCAGTTTTCAGAAAGCCTTACTTTTTGGGATGAGAACAGCAACAAGGCCCATTACCGCAACAGGGCAAAAGACCAGCCTTTTTTTGCGGTTTTCAACTGCAACACTACACACGAAAGCCAGGTATGGGAAAGGGCCAAAAGACCTTTGAGGGTTGATCCCAAATTGGTCAAAGTGCCACCAATCTATCCAGATACAGATTCAGTGCGGTTGGACATTGCAAGGTTTTATACCAATGTCTCTGAGATGGATGAATGGGTAGGAGAGAAGATCAGCGAGTTGGAAAAAGAGGGATTGCTGGAAAATACCATTGTCATGTTCTGGTCTGACCATGGCGATGGACTGCCGTATGTGAAAAGAGAAATCACTGATCGGGGATTGCGTGTTCCTTTGATCATCAGGTTCCCCAACAATGGAGAACATAAAACGGCCCCTGGAACCACCGATTCACGTCTGATATCTTCCATTGATTATGCACCAACAGTGTTGTCTCTGGCAGGCATCAAGCCGCCTCTAAACATGCAGGGAAGGGCCTTTCTGGGCCGCTATGCTAGCAAAGGCGGGAACCAATACGTATTCGCTGCCCGTGACAGGGTAGACAGCCATTATGACCGGGTGCGTTCTGTGCACGATGGACGATATCAGTATGTATACAATTTTTATCCTGAGCTTCCAGGGTATATGGATCTTGCTTACAGGAAACAACAGGCCTCCATGCGCGACATCATTCGCTTGCGCGATGCTGGAAAATTGAATGCCGTTCAAATGCGTTGGTTTGAACCCAAAGGGACTAGAGAGGAATTGTATGATGTCCTTGCTGATCCTTATCAGCTCAATAACCTGGCAAAGGATACAGCATATGCGGTTACACTGAACAGGTTCAGGGAGGTATTCAACAAATGGCAGAAAGATGTGCCGGACCTTGGGGCCATTCCAGAAAGAGAATTGATCAAACAAATGTGGAACGGTGGAGATAAACCACCTGTCACCGCTGATCCATTGTTTGTTCGATCAAACAATCTTGTTGCCATCAAATGCATAACAGACGGGGCTTCCATTGCCTACAAATTGGTTGGTGCTGATGGCATTGTTCCTAAACGCTGGGAAGTGTACACCAAACCTGTTGAATTGCACAAAGACCAGAAAATCATGGCAGTTGCCCAGCGCATTGGCTATGTGCAGAGCAAGATTGTAGAATAGGTCGACCTAATTTGGTTTTTGCCAAGGTATTTTTCCCGAAGCCCTGATATGCTCTTGCAGAGATGATCTCAGGGCTTTGAACAGTTCATGCTCTTTTGTATTGCTTGGATTTTTTTCTAAAGAATCTTTTTCCAGATCATATCCTTTGAATGGTTCAAATGGATTGTTCTGAAGGATTTTGACATTCCCTTTTCTTGCTGCATAGTAGGCAAGCCCATTGTGTTGTCCGCCTTCTCTTCGCATCCAGTAAACGGTTCTATCGGTCTGAATGGGAGCACCTCCTTTCAACACTGTTGTCAGGTTGATGCCGTTGATTCTGTGATCAACATTTGCCCCACCAATGTCTGCAAGTGTTGGAAAAAAGTCCATCAACAATGTCAACTGTTCAGAGCTGCTTCCTACTTTGATTCTGTCTTTCCACACAACAATGGCAGGAACTTTTATGCCACCTTCCAGCATGTCTTGTTTGCCTCCATTGAGTGTTCCATTGCTCTGTCCATGAGGAAGGGATCCGCCATTGTCTGAAGCGAAAACAATGATGGTATTGTTGATTTGCCCTGTTGCTTCCAATGTTGCCATCAGTTTGCCAATCGAGGCATCAAGGTGTTCGACAAGGGCAATGTTTTTCGCTCTTAATTCAGTTGCATCAGGCTCCCGTTGTTTTACTTTTTCAAGGAAGTCAGTAGGCGGTTGAATAGGAAAATGCGGTGCATTGTATGCCAGGTACAAAAAGAAAGGTGATGTTGATTTGCTTTTTTGAACCACATAATCCATGGCCCATGCGGTAAACAGATCTGTGGCATGACCTGTTGGATCAATCTCTTTTTCATTCAACCGCATCCAGTTCACACCATCCCTGCGGTGGGTATAATAGTCATCCATCATGTCTCCCAAGAATCCCTTGAAATGGTCAAACCCTTTGTGGTTGGGGATATTGGGCTTTTCAAATCCAAGATGCCATTTGCCAATGATGGCTGTTTGATAGCCCGATTTTTTTAGTATAGCTGGCAAGAGGATGGCATCTTCTTTCAGGTAGCCCCATGAATCTTTTTCCTGTTGCCTGATGACACCTGGAACTCCCACCAGATCAGGGTATTTACCGGTCAGCAAGGCAGCCCTGCTCGGAGAGCAAACGGTTGAATTGGCATAGCAGTTTTTCAGGAATATACCCTTTGATGCCAGTGCATCGATATGCGGAGTCCTGACATCCTTACCGCCAGTGAATGAGAGATCTGCATAACCCAAATCATCAGCAAGAATGAAAATGATATTGGGCTTTGATGTTATGGTTGATTGTGAAACTGCATTGAACTGCAGCAGCAACAAGAGGTTGAAGAAAACAAAGGTTTGTGGCTTCATGGAATAAATATAACCAATTCCATTCTCTCCTTCAAGTCCCTATGATCATAGGTTCTCTTTCACAAAATCAGTGCAGTATTGTTTGATCATCTCCCTGACTTTTCTGAACTGATCCATGATTTCCACCTCTGTGCCTGTTGCTTTAGCGGGGTCTGGAAAATTATAGTGGAACATTTTTGCACCAGAAGGAAAGAAAGGACAACGCTCTTTTGCATTGTCACAGACCGTGATCACAAAGTCCATGTCAATGTCTTTGTACTCCAGGACATTGTTGGAGGTATTGTTTGAAATGTCAATGCCATCTTCTTTCATGATGGCAATGGCCCTGGGATTCACCCCATGGGTTTCAACGCCAGCAGAATAGATT
>CAITQQ010000384.1 GCA_903894575.1 uncultured bacterium | reverse complement strand
GTGTGTAAACATTAAAATATGATTTTCGGTTATCATTGAACTAACCTTATTCGATTACCAAATATAAGCAAGAAACTATTTAAAATAGTTCCCCAATCTCTAATAGGCATTGTCCATTTTTTCGATGCTTCTTTTGCTGCGAGGTAAACAGATTTGATAACGGCCTCATCCGTTGGAAAGGAGAGTTTATTTTTAGTGTATTTTCTAATCTTCCCATTCAAATTTTCTATCAAGTTGGTAGTATAAATGATTTTTCGGATTTCAACAGGGTAATCGAAGAAAGCGGTGAGTTCATCCCAGTTATTCTTCCAACTTTTAATGGCATAGGAGTATTTGGCATCCCAATTTCTTTCAAAATTTTTAAAAGCAGCCCAAGCGGCCTCTTTGGTGGGAGCCGAGTAGATTTCCTTCATATCCTTTGCAAAAGCTTTTCTATCCTTCCAAACCACATACCTGAAAGCGTTTCTGATTTGATGCACGACACAAATTTGGGTAACGGATTCAGGGAATGAAGCTTTTATGGTTTCTGTAAACCCATTGAGATTGTCAGTCACGGTGATGAGAATATCTTCAACCCCTCTGGCTTTCAGGTCAGTGAGTACGCCCATCCAGAATGCAGCGGACTCGTTTTTTCCAAGCCAAAGCCCAAGGATTTCCTTTAGGCCGTTTGTTCTAAGCCCAACAGCAACATAAACCGTCTTATTGACTACCTTGGCGTTTTCTCTGACTTTAAAGGAAATACCGTCCATCCAGACAATAAGGTACATAGGATCCAAAGGCCTGTTTCTCCAGGCAACAATATCTTCTGTAACGGCATTTGTGACCCTTGAAATGGTTGAAGTGGATACATTGATGTCATAAAGATCGCGGATTTGTTCCTCAATGTCATGGTTTGACATACCTTTCGCATACATGGATATGATTACGTTTTCAACACCCTCTGCCATACTTTTACGTTTAGGCACAAGAGCTGGCTCAAAACTTCCATCTCTATCTCTGGGGACATTGATCTGTGATTGTCCCAGCGCGTTCTTTATGGTCTTGGTTGAGTAACCATTTCTCGAATTCGAATTATCCGAACCCTGATGCTTTTCATAACCAAGATGAGCATCCAGCTCACCTTCAAGCATTTTTTCAACAGCTCTTTTCTGAAGTTGTTGAAGAAAGGAATTAAGTTCTCCGGCAGTCTTAAACTGCTTCAGGAAATCATCATGTAAGAGATCTTCTTTTTTCATTTTTCTAATCTGTGTGTTAAAGTTAAAAAATTATCTACACACAAATCGGGCATTCGCCTACCGCGGGTTCCTCAAAATTCTCTTTGTGATTTCTTCTAAATCACTTAGAGAATTTCGAGGTTAATTAACCCTAACTTCGTAAGTAGTCAAAGCAACTTACACAGTTAGTGTTATAGTCCCCCTCCTGCAAAATTGTACAAAGTTCAACCCTTTAATTTCTTAATTGTCACATACTCAATCATCGCATTATAGTTGCATCTTTCGTCTGTAAGGGGAGCAATAATGATAAAAAGGTTATACTTTTATAGTGTAACCTTTTTTATTTGCAAAAATCAAACTCAAAATTATAAAAGTCGTGAAAGAAATCTTTAAAGACCTT
>CAITQQ010000383.1 GCA_903894575.1 uncultured bacterium | reverse complement strand
TCAGCCGGCAGGTATGTTGAGGACGCCTCTTATGGCGCCAAGGTCTACACTTTTGAAAAGATTACATCTGCAGGGGTTGATTTGGTGAACTCTGGTATGTTGGGGAATTTGTTTACTGAAGGTTTGGGGGTATTGACTTATTTCGGGCACTCCTCTGCCAACTCAATGGAGTTTAACCTAGACGATCCGTCCATTTTTGACAATGCAGGCAAGTATCCGCTTTTCATTGCCAATGGTTGTAATGCCGGTAATTTTTTCATTTATGATACACTGCGGGCTACTGCAGGCAAAAAGTCAATTACTGAAAATTATGTCCTCATACCCGGCAAGGGCAGCATTGGATTCATTGCCAGTACACATTATGGCATTGTGAATTATTTGAATTTATATACCAGCATTCTCTACAGGCGCATGGCCCAAGATGATTATTCCTTGACCATTGGGCAGCTCATGACCAATGTTTTGAGGGAAGTGATTGCCCAGGGCGGGAACAATGACTATTACAATGTATTGACGGTTGAGCAGTTGTTATTGGGCGGCGATCCGGCTGTTTTTTTGTATCCTCATGCATTGCCCGATTATGTAGTGGAGGATCCATTGGTTAAGATTTCACCAACTTCGTTATCTGTTTCCAATGCCAATTTTGACCTCAAGGTCAAGTTTCAAAACATTGGAAAGGCTACCCAAGATTCAGTGTTGGTGCATGTCAAGCGGGAGCTGCCAGACGGCACCATGGTTGACCTCTACAAACAGAAAAGAACTGCAGTATATTTTGCAGATTCCATTTTGATTTCAGTGCCCATCAATCCGTATAAAGACCGTGGACAAAACAAGATCCATGTTACAATTGATCCTGATGATAAGATCAATGAAATCACCAATGCCAACAACAGCATTTCCAAGATCTTTACGATAGCGGAGGACGAAGTACGGCCTGTATATCCCATTCAATTTGCTATCGTCAATACGCCATCCATCAAGCTTACCGCTACCACCAATCAATTCCTGTCTGCTCCGGCGCAGTTCTTGCTGGAAGTCGATACTACAGAGTATTTCAACTCGCCCATGAAGGTGATGCAGACCCAAACATCACTGGGCGGCATCATTGAATTCAATCCCACCCTACAGCTCCGCGACAGCCTTGTTTTCTTCTGGCGAGTTGCCAGAAAGCAAGATACAGGTGTTGTAAACAAGTGGTCCAATTCCTCCTTTGTTTATCTTTCAAAAAGTGGGACGGGTTGGAGTCAGTCACATTATTTTCAGTATTTGAAGGATACCCATAGTGGTGTAAATTTCCAATCTGGTCGTAATCTTTATTTTAATCAAACTTTAAATGAACTAAGAATTAGGACAGGCTTATTCCCTAACGGATTAAACACAGTATTTATAAATTCGAATATTCTTTACGAGAGAGGATGTAGTGGGTCTTTAAATTCCTTAGAGTTCTTTCTCATTGATCACCGCACAAATACACCGTACTTAAATAAATCAGTGGGGTCTTCTGGTCTATATAATAGTTACAATCCTAATAATTGCACTCTCCCAAAACCTTACCAATTTTGGTATTACTACAATGATCAAAAGTCAAGAAATAATGCAATGAATTTTTTGGATGTTATTCCTAATAATACGGTTGTATTAATCACAAATTATGGATCATTAACAACAGCATCTAATCCAAGATTTATTAATGATTGGATGTCTGACACCTTAGTTAATGGTTCTGGAAAATCAATCTATCATAAATTAAAACAGATTGGGTTCACAATGATTGACTCATTTTCTAGGAATGTGCCATTTTATTTCATAGCATTAAAGGACATTAATGGTGCTTGGACAGTTAAAGATCAAAAAATTGGGCAAAATCCATCAGACGTCCTCAATGGTACTCTTCAATATTTTAGCGATGGAAATAATGGGAGCTCAAACCTCCAATTAATAGGTCCCGCCAAATCCTGGTCCAGCGTCCATTGGACGGGAAATCCTTTGGAGGCCAATTCTGCAGATGAAATAAAATACAAGGTCTATGGGCTTCAACGAAATTTCAATGAAACTTTGCTTTATGCGAGCAGCAGCAAAATAAAAGATACCAGTATAACATTCATCAATGCCAAGAACTATCCCTATTTGCGTATAGAGCAGGAGAATAAGGATACAGTGAACAATACTCCCTGGCAACAACGGTATCTTCAGGTAAAATATGATCCAGTTCCGGAGGGTGCATTGACCATGGCATCAAACATTCCTATGAAAGATACGCTTGAGGTTGGTGAACCCATGAACTTCAAGATGGCTTTCAAAAACATCAGCCCAACCAAATTTGACAGTGTCAGGGTGTACATGACCAGCACGGATCCATCCAATACAACCAAGGTCATTTTTGATGGAAATAAAAAACCCATTGTTGCCGGAGATACCATCATGATCGATCATACGATCGATACAAAAAACCTGGTGGGAGACAATGTCGTGTATATCAATTTCAATCCCAACAATGCCCAGCCGGAGCAGTATCTGTTCAACAATTATCTGAACAAGAATATTTATGTAAGGCCTGATACTTATGCGCCAAATCTTGATGTCACCTTTGATGGAGTACATATCCTTAACAAGGATATTGTTTCTCCCAAACCCAGTATCCTCATCAAACTCAAGGATGATAGCAGGTACCTAGCTTTGAATGATACCAGTTTGTTCAACATCCGGTTGGTCTACCCAGATGGACAGGTACGGAGTATTCGTTTTGACAATGACACTTTACAGTTCAGTCCATCAAAAAATCTTCCCGGAGGCGACGATAATGCGGCTACGCTGATCTACAAACCTTTTTTGAAGGAAGATGGGGAATATGAGTTGATTGTAACAGGCAAGGATGTCAGCAGCAACAAGTCTGGAGCCATTGAATACAGGGTTGCTTTTGAAGTCTACAACAAATCCATGATCACAAACCTGCTTAATTATCCCAATCCTTTTACCAGCTCTACTGCATTTGTGTTCACACTGACGGGAACCGAATTGCCATCTCAGTTCAGGATACAGATTTTAACAGTTACTGGCAAGATTGTGAGAGAGATTACCAAACAAGAATTGGGGCCAATAAAAATTGGACATAACATTACTGATTACAAGTGGGATGGTAAGGATCAGTTTGGACAATCATTGGCCAATGGGGTTTATCTGTATCGGGTCATTGCGGACATCATTGGAAAGAAGATTGACAAGTTGAAATCCACAACTTTTAATACAGATAAGTACTTCCAAAGCGGCTATGGGAAGATGTATCTCATGCGATAAAGAAATCCTTCATGTCCCTTTCAATCCTTACACCGGAGTTTAAGTTGATGTTGTCCTGTTGTCGTGTAAAACCCGGCAGGAGAGAATCGGAACTGAGGGCAGAAGCATTGGGTGGATCGATCAATGAGGAAGCATTTTTGAGTCTCTTACTTCGCCACAGGGTCTTTTCACTTGTCTATTTCAACCTTAAAGAGGAATCACTAATATCAGGCGGATTAAAAGATAAATTAAAACAGCTTTCAGCAGTCAATCAACTCCAAGCATTACAATCCCGGCACATGCAATTCAGGTTGCAAAAAGAACTAGATCTGCAACAGTATAAAGGATTTTTTTTAAAGGGGGTATCTCTGTCTGAACAATACTATGGCGATGCAGGACTTCGACATGTGATGGACATAGATTGTTGGGTGGAAGAGAAGGCGCTTGGGCCAATCGGAGATTGGTTGTTCAAGGAGGGGTATACTTCCGTACCGGATATCCGACGTTTGAATGCCAGGCAGTTTGCATTTGTGCAGAGAACAGACCATGACATTCAGTTCCTGACCGAGAAACCTGGATTGCCCAAGAATATAGAATTGCATTGGAAACTCAGGGGCCCATTGGGTGGATTTAATTTGCAGCCAGAAGCACCCATGGATGAGGTGGATCATTTTCTTTATCTATGTACACATGGTACAGAACATGGCTGGTTTCGGATGAAATGGCTTTTTGATCTTCCCCAGATCATCGATGCTGTTTCCTTTGATTGGGAAGTGTTAAGAGAGAGAGCTATTGCATTGGATTGTTTGGATCATCTTGAAATCGCAATGTTAGTGTTGCAGGAATTTTTAAATGAACCAATACCGAAGGCAATTTTATCCAGGTTGCAACCTCATCAATATGAACGCCATCTCATGTACATCCGAAAGGTCATTGCAGCAGATTCAACATTCAATGACAATGATGCCAATCGCTTGGCTTATTTCAAATACATGCTTTTGTTGAGCAGGCGAAAGTTGAATTGGGCACTGGTATTGAAATACCTGACCAGCCATCAGGACTGGAAACTGCTCCCACTTCCCAAACAATTGTTTTTTCTGTATTTCCCTCTTAGGCCTTTCCTTGTCTTGTGGAGAAGGATTTTCTGAAATGATTTATATTGGGAAGGAAGCAAACAGGCCTAAATCCGTTGTTTCTCGTACATGGACTTGAACAAGCCGTCTTTTTCAATGAGTTGATCAAACTTCCCTGATTGTACTATTTTTCCATCCTGCATTACATGGATCTTGTCAGCTATTTTCAGGTTGTAAAGGCGGTGTGAGATGAGGATGACGATTTTATCTTGTAACTCGGTTTTTATTTTTTCATAGAGGTTCAGCTCTGCGAAGGCATCCAACGCACTGCTGGGTTCATCGAGCACTATCAATTGCGCATCCTTGTAAAAGATCCTGGCAAGGGCCAGTTTCTGCCATTGTCCGCCACTCAGTTGCTCACTACCTTCAAAGATGCTTCCCATCTCGGTTTGATAGCCCTTTGCAAGTTTTTCAATGAAGGATGAAGCTCCACTGGTTTGCCCAGCTTCTTCAGCCTTCTTCTCAATATGATCAGTTGTATTGTATTCAAAGTGAATATTTTGACCCGCAGTGAGAAAATATTTTTCATAGTCCTGAAAGAAAAAGCAGGTTTGTTTATAAAAATCATCTTGATCTATATCTTGAATATTGATCCCATTAAGTTGAATACATCCCTCGTCTGGCCTGTAAAAGCCGGCCAGCAATTTCACAAGTGTTGATTTCCCAGAACCGTTTTCACCAACTATTGCTATGATCTGACCCCTTGATGCCTCCATGTTGATATCGCTGATGATATGGTGCTGTTGGTGTGGGTAGCCAAAGCTCAGGTCTCGAATGCGAAGGTTATCAAGTGGTCCAGGAAAACGAAGGCCATCTGTATCTTTTTTTCCTTCACTCAATTCGAAAAATTCATAAAGGTCTTTAACAAAACTGCGCAGCTGAAAAACCTGTAGTAGGGATTGGAAAAAAGCTTTTGAACTGGTTTGCATCCTTTGTATGCCCTGTAAGTATAATACGAAAGTGCCTAATCCAATTGATTTTGAAACTGTCTTAACAGCGAGGTATCCAATGGCCAGACCTAGTGCCGATACCTCAAAAAACTCTGCAAGCATGTTCTGTTGTAGGGCTTTCTTTTGGATCAATGATTTTTCCAGGTTGATATCCTTTCTCAATGCTTGAAACCTATTCTGAAAAGCCTTTCCAAAACGAATAGTCCGCAGCTCTTTTGCCCATTGGATGCCAGTCATCAATTGAAAAAGATAGCCCGACTCTCTTTCCTTTGATGCAAGTTTGAATTCAAGGTCAGTTGACCGTTTGCCCTGCAACCATTTGTTGAGAGTAATCGGTATGGCCAAAACAAAGATGGCAATGAAAAAATAGGCCTTTATGGAAACAAAGAGCATCACAAGAAAGACCAATGACATGGCGTTTGAAATCGTTGCATTGATCGCAGGCAGCAATTGTGTGATCCGAAAGCGTGCCTGCTGTTGAGCGAGGTGAAGATTGTTGTGAAAATCAGGATTTTCAAAATGGGTATATTCAACTTTGGAAGCCTTTGAGATAATCCTTAAAGCAAATCTGTCTGCAACTTCTTGGCTGAAGAGTTGTTCTATATGGTTGGTGTATTGGTTCAGGGTTCCCAAGGCCAGTTGTATGCCTACAAAGAGGGATACCAGAATTATGATTTCGGTTGATATTGGTGCTGGCTGGCCTATCAAATCAATTAGCTCTTTCACCAAGTAGAGCTGCACCAGGGGCAATATGGACCCCAGAATTCTGGCAACAAGGATTTTTAGCCCTGATCTTTTGTTGATGGCATATACTTCTCTCATCATTGTAGAGAGTTGGTTAACAAAACTGCCCAAATCATTTATTCTGCCCATTGCTTTCTGTGGATGCTCTTTGTATATTTGGCCTTAAAGGTAGCAATTTGGTGTATACGTATTGGGCATATGGACTAAAGGTGGGCAGTCAGATTCAATTTCCGGAATTGTTCCCGATTCCAGACGATGGTCCGATGGACCTTGATATTGTTTTAGCAGATATACCAATTATTGAGAAAACTGAAACAGGCTATCATTCAGCAGATTATGACATCACACCCGATGCCTATCGGATCACCATCAAGGGGGTTGCCAATTATCATGTATCAGAAGGCAAGCGCATCATTATTTCAGCAGATCCCATTGCTGACCAGGACAGCATAAGGTTGTTTTGTTTATCCAATGCCTTTGCTGCAGCCCTACAACAAAGGAAAACCATTCCCCTACATTGCTCGGCCATCCTTGATAAGGGTGAGCTGGTATTGGTCTTTGGCGCATCTGGAGCCGGAAAGTCAACCACCATGGCCTCATTGTTACAAAAAGGGTACAAACCTTTTTCAGATGATGTTTGTGTACCTTTATTACAAGCTACATCTGATGAAATAAGGCTATTCAGTTCTTATCCGATGATGAAATTTTGGAAGGAAACCCTTGATCTTTCTGGCTATTCATTGAAAGCTGACCGCAAGATTCGGCCTGATATGGAGAAATATGGGATGTATTACCATGAGGATTTTTTAACATCGTCATTCAACCCCAAATTGGTTGTTGTTTTGGAAAAAGATGACAAAATTGAGGCACCCATCATAGAACCAATTGGGGGGATCAGACTGTTTCAGCTCCTTGAGGCGAATGCCTATAGAGGAGAATATTTGGGCTTTTCGGATCTTAAAAAGGAGCATTTTATGGTTTTCACCCAGTTGGCCAACCAAGCACGGTGTTTTGTATTGAAAAGACCAGTATCCGGGAATTTTGTTCAAGAAGTAGCCGATAAAATAATTAATTTGCTCAACTAATGGAAAGATTCATCCAAAACAAGGCAATCGTGCAATCCAAAATAGGGGAGGAAGTGGTGATGCTGGACATGGAATCAGGATTTTATTTTGGGCTCAATTCTGTTGCATCAGTGATTTGGGGATTGTTGGCCGATGAGATCGGGCTTGAGGCATTGATTGATCAGCTTATGGCTCAGTTTAACGTGGAGAGATCCGTTTGTGAGGCTGATACCCAAGAACTATTGGACCAGATGTTGGATAAAAACATCATCAGAAAGGTGGCATGAACAACAGAGCCTTGATTGATTATTTACTATTTGTAGAGGCATGGTTTTTGCTACATTTCGCTAAACTGGTCATTCTTTTCATGCCTTTCAAGAAAATTGCATCCTGTATCGGCAGACTGCATGTAGAATCAACGCATGACCTTCAATACAATGGGGATCCTACAAAAATTGTTCATGCCGTCCGTAGAGCGGCCCGATATACCTTGCACGGAAGCAAATGTTATGATCAGGCTTTGACTGCAAAAGCCCTGTTGGGTCAAATCGGATTGCCTGCTACCATTTATTTTGGGCTGGCTAAAGAAGGCGACAATAAGCTCAGCGCCCATGCCTGGGTTCGCTGTGGTAATAAAATCGTAACTGGAAAAGCAGGCATGGAGCGGTTTACAGTTATTGCTTGTTTTGGTGATGCATGATTCACATTTTGCATGTTTTCGGATATTAAATTGATGTTGTCTATGTTGTTTAACTTTGTTTAAGAATCCTTAACAGATCTGATTTTTTTCAGTATCTGATGTCATAACAACAAAACCTTTTCATGAGCGGATTTTTTGGCATTTTTCGTCCACAGGGAGGACCGGTTGACCTTGAAGCATTTGAGCAGATGAAGACTGCCATGCATAGGGAAGGGTTTGATGGGATGGAAACACATGTGGAAGAAAAAATTGCCATGGGGCATTTAATGTTAAGGGTTTCACCGGAATCGAAATATGACAAACAACCTCTAAAGAGCTCCTGTGGCAATTATCTTTTGGTAGGTCATTTCCGTTTGGATTACCGTGATGAATTGGGTGATAAATTAGGGCTTACACAATCGGAACTTGAAGTAACACCCGATTCTCAAATGGCCATGATGGCCTACCAGAAATGGAAGGAAAAATGTGTGCATCATTTGGAGGGAGATTGGGCGTTTGTAATATTTTCGAAAAATAATCAATCACTATGTCTGTATAAAGACAAGGCTGGGTATTCTTCATGTTTTTATGGAAGAATTGGGGATAGCTTTTTTTTTAGCTCAGATCCAATTGCATTTAATAATAATAACAAGATTGGATTTGAAATAAATTTAACGCAGTTTTATGCACTAAGTTTCCCGCAATTAGATCCACAGATAGGCCAAACACTTGATAAACGTTTTTTTTATTTATCAGCAGGTTCAATTTTAATTGTTAACTCAACATTAAAAGGGAAACATTACATCAATGAAATATTTATTCCCACAAAGAAAATTAAATATCGCTTTAATTTAGATTATGTTCACGAAATGAGATCGTTGCTGTCTTTAGCTATCTCATCTAGGTTATCTACTAAATTTGAAATTGGGTTATTCCTCAGTGGTGGCTTAGATTCAACAACCATTGGTTCCTTCATAGCTTTATTTCTTGAGTCTAAACAAAGAAACCTAAATTCCTTTACTTCATTTCCAGCATTTCTTGATAAAATAGAGGCGAGAAAAAGGTTTTTAGCCGATGAGAGAGAAAATGTTAATGAATTTGTAGATTATTACAATAATATTCATCCTACATTTCTAGACTTCAAAGACGCTGAAATTTCTAACATATTTAATTCAGAAATCACAGGGTCAATTTTCAATCCAATTGTAAATAAAAATAAATTCTGGATTCATGGAATAATGGATAAATGTCAAAAAAGAAATATCAAAC
>CAITQQ010000382.1 GCA_903894575.1 uncultured bacterium | reverse complement strand
AAAAGTCCAGAAAATAGGCGATGACATTACGGGTGAATTCAGGGGAATTGTCAATTACGGTGTTATTGGGCTAATACAATTGGCTATTGGAAACAGTGAAATGGAAGAAATGAATCCTGATGAGGTAGAAAAACGCTATGATCAATACATCAATTTTTCCAGGGATACCATGCTGGACAAGAACCATGATTATGGTGAAGCCTGGAGAGACATGAGTCAGGAAAGCTTTATCGATCTCATTTTGATGAAACTCAGTCGTATCAGGCAAATTCTTTCCAATGATGGCAAAACCATCATCAGTGAAGGAATTGATGCCAATTTCGTCGATATCATCAATTATGCTGTTTTCGGACTCATCCTCATTGGAGAATCTAAACCAGGTCATTCATCTTAAATTAATTGCACATGCGTTTTTTAATGGCTTTAATCAGGATTATTGTAGGCGGACTTTTCATTTTCAGTGGTTTGATCAAGGCCAATGATCCCCTTGGTTTGAGCTACAAAATGCAAGAATTTTTTGAGATCTGGGGGATGGGATTTCTCGATGATTATACCCTTGTTTTGTCAATTCTGATGATTGCTTTTGAGATCATAGCTGGTTTTGCTGTATTGTTGGGTTGGCAATTCCGACTCTTCAGCTGGTTGCTCTTCTTATTGATTGTTTTCTTTACTTTCCTGACTGGATATGCTGTTTTTTCTGGCAAAATCAAAGAATGTGGTTGTTTTGGTGACTGTATTAAACTCACAGCTAATCAGTCATTTGTAAAAGATTTGGTCCTTTTTGCGATGATCGGTTTCCTGCTTTACAAACGTGATCAGGTCAAATCATTGCTCAAACCTGCCATTGCTGTTATCAGCTTGCTGCTGATCAGTTTTTTTTCATTCTGGATCCAGTTTTATGTGCTGGAACACCTGCCAATCGTTGATTGTCTTCCATATAAAAAGGGAATAGACATCAAGGAAAAAATGCAGATCCCAGCTGGGGCCATACCTGACAGCACAGTCATCAATTTTGTGTACCAAAAAGACGGCAACGAAGTTGAATTTGATGCTGAACATTTTCCAGCTGATTTCAATGACAGCAGCTATGTTTTCTTAAGAAGGTATGACAAGCTCATCCGTGAAGGGAATGCGAAACCTGCCATCAAAGATTTTGTAATCATCTCACCGTCAGGCACCGATACCACTGATGCCATCCTGAGTGATCCCCGTCAATTATACATCCTTTTCACCAAAACGGTTGAACCTGACAATGACAAATGGTTGAACGATTTTAAGGATATAGCATCAATACTGAAGAAAAACGAAAGGCCCATTTTTGCGGTATCATCTGATGCAGATAATCTTTTGATTATGTTAAAGAAAGCAGGAATTGATATACCTGTGTATAAGGGTGATCTTGTTGCCATCAAAACAGCAGCCAGGTCAATCCCTACATTGTTTGAAATCCAACAGGGAGTGATTCTTGACAAATGGGGCAGGGGAGATTTCAAAGATGCGAAAACAGATATTTTAAGATAAGTTTAGACAATTAGCACATTGTATCAGTAATTTCTTCATTTACTTGCGTACATGAAGAAATCACTAATCTTACTCGTGCTCATCACACTCATTTCATTGCAAACCAGCTTTTCACAAGACAATTCAAGCAGCTACCAAACTGCAATAGGCGTCAAAATTTACCCTGGAACAATTACTTTGAAAAAAGCAGTTAGTGGAGGAAATTATGTTGAAGGTCAAGCTGCATTTTTCAACAAAGGATTCAGGTTGACAGCCTTGTATGAATTTCACAACAATATTAACGGTGTTGAGGGTTTGAGATGGTATTATGGAGGAGGACCTCATCTTGGTTTTTACAATTCAAAGTATTACAACGGAAGTACTTTGCTGGGTGTTGATGGTATTTTGGGTCTTGATTATAAATTATCAGGGACTCCATTGAATTTCTCACTTGACTGGCAGCCATCTTTTGAATTTGGGGATGGCTCAGGATTTGATGGCTGGGGTGGTTTGGCAGTGAGGATCGCTTTTTGATGATCAAGACACGACAACCTCCCTTACAAGGATTTCTCCAATGCTTTCATTTACCCGCTGAAGAATCAGTTCTTTCTGGAACATCAGTTCATTCTTTAAAGGTGCAACGGAGGTGTAGATAAAAAGTGTACCGTTCCTGATTTCAATGCGATCAGTGAATTTTGCAATGGTTTCCCCCATGATTTTTTCCCAATGG
The DNA here is from genome assembly GCA_903894575.1 of uncultured bacterium. Taxonomy (GTDB): domain Bacteria; phylum Bacteroidota; class Bacteroidia; order Chitinophagales; family Chitinophagaceae; genus Pollutibacter. The sequence goes on along the minus strand of CAITQQ010000382.1, from coordinate 8,314 downwards.
TCTTCAATCTGCAGTGATTGGATATCATTCTTGATCCTGCTTTTATCAAGGAATTTTTTAAGAGCGTCTCCAAGAGAAATGGCGTCAGACATGTTTTACAGGTTTATCAACTGGAAAGGTAATGAAATGTCAGTTAAAGCATCTTTCACCCTTTCATGATGTGTATCAGTCAAAATCACTTGACCATTGTTGCGGATGCAGACCCAGTCGAGCAATCGCTTTAATCTTTTCTGGTCCAGCTTCTCAAAAATATCATCCAAGAGCAGGATGGGCTCAAAACCAAAATGAAGTTTCAGTGCATTGAAGGCTGCCAGTTTCATTGCAAACAATAAGCTCTTTTTTTGACCCTGCGAGGCTGCCTGTTTGAAAGGCATTTCATTCATCACAATGTCAATATCATCACGGTGAACACCCACAGAAGTCCTTTGCAGCAAGATGTCTTTCTGCCTTGATTTCTGCATGGCTGTATGATAATCAGCCACTGAAGTGGAAGGCATATAAATCAATCCAGGCTTTTCCTTGTCGGTGGAAATGAAAGCAAATGAATCAACAACCGATTGAATAAATCCTTCCAGAAAAGCGATCCTTTTTTTGAGTAAAAAAATGCCAGACTGCATCAATTGTTCATCAAAAGAATCAAGGAGAATGGGATCAACAAAACTTCCAGCAACGTTCTTGAGATATTTGTTCCTGTCTTGAAGGAATTTATTGTATCGGATCAACTGAAGCAAATAATCGTGGTCGAGTTGACATAGCAGGGTATCTATGAATTTTCTTCGTTCTTCACTACCACCAGTAATCAGGATTACATCATCAGGAGCGATAAAAACAACCGGAAACTTTCCAATATGGCTGGAAAAAGGGGTGATGGGCTCCTGGTCTACCGATAGCTCCTTTTTGCCATTCTCTCTGAGAATGAGAGAAACCGCAAGGCTGCCTCCAGAGTGGGTAAATGAACCATGCAGGCCAAAACCACTGGAACCTTTTTCAACGGTTCCAGCATCTGTTTTATTGAAATAGCTTTTGGTAAAACAGAGGTAATAAATGGCATCAAGGAGGTTGGTTTTCCCCGTTCCATTCAGGCCGCAAATGGCAGTGATGCGGTTTTCAAAAGAAAATGCGGCAGAATGCGCATTCCTGAATTGGGTAAGATTGATATGATTGATTTTGAACAAAATATAAGCTGGATGTAAAAATACACGATGTGTTGAAAATTAATCAGTTTGGATGGAGAAATGGGTCAGTTTTGTGTTTTTCGCAGTATATTTGCCCATCTTTAAGAAAAAGAACCATTAATTGCTATGGCTGCAACAAAATTCACAAAAGAAACTTACCTGTACTGGTATGAAATGATGCTCCTGCTGCGCAGGTTTGAAGAGAAAACAGGTCAGCTTTACGGAATGCAAAAAATCAGGGGGTTTTGTCACCTCTACATTGGTCAGGAAGCATTGGCTGCAGGATGTATGACCGCAACAAGGCAGGAAGATCCGTTCATCACTGCTTACCGCGATCATGGCCTTGCTTTGGCAAAAGGAATGAGCGCCAATACCTGTATGGCTGAACTCTATGGTAAAGCAACTGGTTGTTCCAAAGGAAAAGGTGGTAGCATGCACTTTTTCGGTGTTAAGGAATATTTCTTCGGAGGACATGGCATTGTTGGTGCTCAAATTGGCACTGGCGCTGGTCTAGCCTTCGCTGAACAATACAAAGGCACAGACAATGTGAGCCTTACTTTCTTTGGAGATGGTGCATCACGGCAGGGAATGTTGCATGAAACATTCAACCTTGCCATGCTTTGGAAACTTCCTGTAATTTTCATTTGCGAAAACAACAATTACGCAATGGGAACCTCTGTAGAAAGAACTTCCAATGTTACCGATATTTACAAATTGGCAGATGCATATGATATGCCAGCGGATAAGGTCGATGGCATGAGCCCTGAGGCTGTCCATGAGGCGGTAGCAAGGGCTGTCAAGCGTGCAAGGGCAGGGGAAGGACCAACCTTACTGGAAATGAAAACATATCGCTACAAAGGTCACTCCATGAGTGATCCACAAAAATACCGTTCCAAGGATGAGGTAGAAGAGTACAAGGAAAGAGACCCCATTGATCATTGCAAAAATAAATTGGTCAATGAGTTTTCTGTAGCCGAAGACGAGATTGAACAAATCAACGAGAGGATCAGGCAGGTAGTTGAAGAATGTGTTCGTTTTGCAGAAGAAAGCCCTTGGCCAGATGATGACGAATTGTTGAAAGACGTTTATCAGCAGGAAGATTATCCATTTATTGTCGATTAATTTTAAACTCCATAACAATGTCAGATAAAAAAATAATAGAAACAGGCGATCAAGAAGTAGTAGACAAAGCCATCGGTTTCTGGGAAGCAAACAGCAAAAAAATCATCACCATTTCGGTCGCTGTAATCATTGTAGTTGGCGGATATTTGGGTTATAAAAACTTAATTCAATTGCCCAAAGAACAGAAGGCAAACGAAGAACTTTTCGCAGCTGAAAACAATTTCAGGAAAGATTCTTTCAACCTTGCCCTGAATGGTTCAGGTTCAACACCTGGATTCTTGAAGGTAATCAGCAAATACAGTGGTACCAGTGCTGCCAACCTTGCTCATTACTATGCAGGTGCTTCTTACCTGCAAATGGGAGAATTCCAAAAAGCAGTTGATCAACTCAATGATTTTAGTGCAAAAGGTGCCAAGCAAGTTGAGGCAAAGGCTGAAGGTTTGTTGGGTGATGCATATGCAGAACTTAAAAAGAATGATGATGCTATTGCTCATTATAAGAATGCTGGTACCATTTTTGAAGAAGATCAAGCCATCTCATCTGAATACCTTTTCAGAGGTGCCTTGCTTTCTGAAATGTCAGGCAAAACAGATCAGGCAATTGAGCTCTACCAAATCTTGAAAGACAAATACCCCAGAACTGACAAGGGTTTTGTTGTAGACAAATACCTTGCAAGACTTGGCGTTGTAAAATAGGTTTTGTGTGAATGTTCATGTTTTCATTCCCTGTTTTATTGATCAATTGTATCCTACTGCTGGATTCAATACCATCAAGGTTTTAGAAAAAGCAGGATGTACCGTTACCTACAATCCAGAACAAACCTGTTGCGGTCAACCAGCTTTCAATGCTGGTTACTGGGGAGAATCCAGGGAAGTATGCAACAAATTTATTACTGATTTCTCCGGAGCAGATCATATAGTTGTGCCCAGTGCCTCTTGCAGTGGATTCATCAAGAATTATTATTCCAAGATTTACGATAATGCCTCTAACCAGAAGGACATCAAAGGGTTGCAGGAAAAGGTCCATGAATTGAGTGATTTTCTGGTGAATGTTTTGAAGATTGATGACTTGGGTGCTCAATTTGATGGGGTAGCAACTTACCATGATTCCTGTGCTGCGTTGCGCGAATGCAAGATCAAGACTGAACCACGACAATTACTGGAAAAAGTCAAAGGACTAAAGTTGATTGAACTAAAGGAAAGTGATACCTGTTGCGGTTTTGGAGGAACTTTCGCAGTAAAATTTGAAGGCATTTCTGTTGCCATGGGTGAACAAAAAGTACAACACATTGTCAATACAAACGCTGATTACCTGATCTCAACTGATCTAAGTTGTCTGATGCATATTGGTGGGATCATGGATAAGATGTCGTTACAGGTCAAAAGCCTTCATCTGGCAGATGTTCTTGCCAGTGGTTATTAGTCTAATAAATTATATATCATGGCATATTGGTTGATCAAATCTGAACCTTTCAAATACGCATGGGATCAATTTGTTGCAGATGGTTCTACCTTCTGGGACGGTGTCAGAAACTATGGTGCAAGAAATAATTTGCGCAGCATGAAGAAAGGAGATCTTGCATTCTTCTACCATAGCAATGAAGGCTTGGAAATTGTTGGTATAGCCAAAGTCATCAAAGAATCCTATCAAGATCCAACCACTGATGAAACGGCCTGGGTTGTTGTGGATTTCAAACCACATAAAAAACTTAAAAAAACGGTAACCTTGGCGGCAATCAAGGCCACTCCATCCCTGGCCAACATGGCCTTGATTAGGCTGGGAAGACTCTCCGTACAACCTGTTTTGGATGAAGAATGGGAAATCATCATGGCCATGTCTGAGGAAAAATAGTATATGCAAATAGCATTAAGCAGTGCCAATTTCATCTTCGAGAGTATAATGATTGGAACTGCCCGGTATTTTTTCATATTTCCTTGATTTTCAGTATAATTTAACCCACATTTTGGCTTTAAAAAGTGGATAAATCACCAACATTTATTGATGGGTTTAAGCCCAAAAAAAGGTAAATTTGTTTACAATCATTTTACCTAACCAAGCCTCACTTTATCATACATGGAAGAACAAAATCTACCCGAACAAACCAACGACGACAATAGGATAATTTCCATCAACATTGAGGAGCAGATGAAATCTGCCTACATTGATTACTCCATGAGCGTAATCGTAGGCAGGGCCTTGCCAGATGTAAGGGATGGTTTGAAACCTGTGCACAGAAGGATCCTATTTGCAATGAATGAATTGGGAATGGATTACAACAAACCCACCAGAAAATGTGCGAGAATTGTGGGTGAGGTATTGGGTAAATACCATCCGCACGGCGATACCGCAGTTTACGATGCTTTGGTAAGGATGGCCCAGGAATGGAATACCCGTTACCCTACGATTGACAAACAAGGAAACTTTGGATCACCAGACGGTGAAGGTCCTGCTGCCATGCGTTATACAGAAGCCAGGATGCAAAGGCTTGCTGGATTCATGATGGATGACATCGATAAGGAAACTGTTGATTTCCAACTGAATTTTGATGATTCAATCGAGGAACCAACAGTATTACCAACAAGAATTCCTCATTTATTGATCAACGGAAGCAGTGGTATCGCTGTGGGAATGGCGACCAACATGTTGCCACACAATCTTTCAGAAGTCATTGATGGATGTATTGCTTACATAGATAACCGCGAAATCACCATTGACGAGTTGGTGCAGCATGTCAAGGCCCCCGATTTTCCCGGCGGTGGAATCATTTTTGGTATGGAAGGCGTGAAAGCTGCCATGCATACCGGCAGGGGAAGGGTTGTATTAAGGGGTAAAGTTACCATTGATACCAAGGCCAATGGCCGGGAACAGATCATCATCAACCAGGTACCTTACCAGGTAAGCCGTGATGTGCTCACTGCAAGGATCGGACAATTGGTTGTCGAGAAAGTTATTGATGGCATTACCCATGTCAACAATGAATCGAATGAAAATGAAGGAACCCGTATTGTCATTGATGTCAGAAAGGATGCTGTTGCGAATGTGATTGTCAATCAATTGTACAAGTTCACGGATCTTCAGACTTCTTATGGTATCAACAATGTGGCGATTGTCAAAGGAAGGCCACGCATCCTTAACCTTAAAGACCTTATTTCCTCTTTCATCGAATTCAGACATGAGGTGGTAGTAAGGAGAGCAAAATACCAACTCAAAGAAGCTGAGAAAAAAGCCCATATATTGCAAGGTTATCTCATTGCATTGGATCACCTGGACGAAGTGATCAGGCTGATTCGCAATGCGGTGAATCCAGAGCAAGCCAAAGAGGGGTTGATTGCCAACTTCGACATGTCTGAAATCCAAGCCAAGGCTGTACTTGAACTCAGGTTGCAACGCCTTACAGGCATGGAGATCAACAAGATCAAAGAAGAGTACGAGGAGATCATGAAGTTGATCACCTACCTCAAAGATCTGCTCTCTGATGAATTGAAACGTTACGATTTGATCAAAACAGAATTGATTGAAGTAAAGGATAAGTTTGGTGATGCGAGAAGAACTGAAATCACCTACCTGGACAACGAAGTAAGGATTGAAGACCTTATCAAGGAAGAAGATGTTGTGATCACGGTTTCACATTTGGGTTATATCAAAAGAACACCTGCAGATGAATACCGTGCCCAGAAGCGTGGTGGTCGTGGATCGATTGGAGGAAAAACAAGACAAGAGGATTATATCGAACACCTTTTTGTAGCATCAACCCACCATACCTTGCTTTTCTTCACAGAAAAAGGAAGGTGTTATTGGCTGAAAGTCTATGAAATTCCTGATGGTGAAAAGCAGGGAAAAGGAAGAGCCATTCAGAACCTGATGCAGCTGCCTCAGGATGATAAGATTCGTGCCATCATCGATGTCAAGAACCTCCAGGATGAGGAATTCGTCAAGAGTCATTATATCGTACTGTGCACCAAGCAGGGCATCATCAAGAAAACTGATCTGGCTGATTTCAGCAGACCAAGGGCCAATGGTGTCAATGCCATCACAATTGTTGAAGGTGATCAATTGCTCAATGCCAAGATGACTGATGGAAATTCAGAGATCATGCTGGCAGTAAAGTCGGGTAGGGCCATCAGGTTCCCTGAAGCAAAAGTAAGGTCAACCGGAAGGGGAGCCATTGGTGTCAGTGGAATAGAAGTGGATGATGCTACCGATGAAGTGGTGGGCATGATTTGTGTGAATGTTGAAGACAAGACACGCACAGTTTTGGTTGTTTCTGAAAAAGGATACGGAAAAAGAACGGCCGTGGATGAATACCGCGTTACCAACCGGGGTGGAAAAGGTGTTAAAACCATCAGCGTTACAGAAAAAACCGGTAAATTGGTAGGCATTTTGGATGTATCTGAGAAAGAAGATCTGATGATTACCTGTGTATCAGGCATCACCATCAGAACCAGCATCGCTCAGATCAGTGAACAGGGAAGGGCTACACAGGGAGTTAAACTGATCAGGTTAGATGATGAAGATGAAATAGCAGCCATCACCAATTTGGATGAAGTGAGTGAACAACCTGAAGCAGAAGGTATTGAAACAATTGTTGCTGATGCCTCTACTGATGCACCTGCTGCAGATGAATCAACACCAGAAAGTTCTGAAAATGAGCAAGGGACTGAAGAAAACAACGAAAATTAAATCATTAAATACCAAACAATGAAAAGGATCATTTTTACCCTTTTGGCAGCAACCGGTTTGATGACTGTCAGCGGCCAGAATCTCAACAAGATCAAGGAATCCATTGCAGCCAATAAAATAGCAGAGGCAAAAACTGCCATTGAAACTTTATTGACCAATCCTAAAAACCAAAAAAATCCTGAAGTCTACTACCTCAAAGGAAAAGTTCTCAGCGCCATTTCAATGAACCCTGCTGAGCGTGCAACCATGCCAGAAGCAAGAATGCTTGCATTGGAGGCATTCAAGAAAGCCCTGGAGATTGATAAAAATCAATCTACCCTTTATTTGACAGTTGATAATTATAAGCCGGTTTTCGATCTTTACTCCAGCGGATTTGAAGAGGGTGCAGCACATTACAACGCAGCTAAATTTGAAGAGGCATTGAGCACTTTCAAAAATACGGGTGTTATTGGCGAATATATCTTTACCCAGGGTTGGGGACTTTACAAGCTTGATACAACCCTTACTTATTATATGGGATTGTCTGCACTCAACGCCAAGAAAGAAGACCAGGCCATTGCCTACTTCACCAAACTGGCAGATGCCAATGTTGGCGGCAATTCAGACATGGCCACTCCATACCGTTATCTTGCCAAATACTATTTTGACAAGAAGGATGATGCAAACATGAACAAATACATCGACGCTGGTTTGAAAATCTTCCCCAAGGATGACTATCTTCCTTTGTTGGCGATTGACCATGCCAGGGACAAAAATGATGTCGCTTTTCTGTTAAAGAAATTTGAACAATTATTGGCCATCAATCCAGAATCTTTTGACCTGACATTTGATTATGCCAGTGAATTATTCGGAGAAACACACGTATCTGAGGCTTCTAAAAGGCCCGCTGATTACACTGAAAGATGCAGTAAAATTGAAGGGCTTTACAACAAGGCCTTGGGATTGAAAGCGGACTCATACGAAACCATGTTGTCCTTGGGAAAGCATTTTTATAACCAAATGCTTTTCATTGAAGAAGATTCTTATAAAGTAAAAGGAACCACACCTGAAGCCGTTAAGAAAAAAGCAGATTATGCAGCTTTGATCAATGATATGGTTGATAAAACTATCCCACAACTAGAAAAAGTTTTTGGTCATTACGATGGCATGGGGAAATTAAAGGTAGGAGAGCGCTCTAATTTCAAGTCTGCTTGTTCATTATTGAACTATTGCTACGACAAGAAAAAAGACAAAGCCAAAGCAGAGTTCTATCAAAAGAAATATGATGAGGCGGATAAAGCACATCAATAAAATAAAAGTAAACATCAAAAGAGAGAAGCCTAAAACTTCTCTCTTTT
>CAITQQ010000381.1 GCA_903894575.1 uncultured bacterium | reverse complement strand
GTAAATCTTATTTCCTGATACACCATTGAAATTGGCAACAAAATCAAATCCTTTGTAGGAGAAGTTTGCAAAGAAAGCAGAGATCACTTTGGGGAGTGCAGTACCCAATGCAAGCCTGTCCTTGTCTCCGCTGATGCCATCGCCGTCAATGTCACGGAAGGTACTGATGCCATTGGCGTCGAATCCGGTCCATTCCCTAAGAAAGAAAGTACCAATCGGCTGTCCATTGATATAGCCGTTCACCGTAGCTGAAGTCAAACCAGGACCTGATGCAGAACCGGATTGAATGACAGAGTAGGGAGAATTTTCAACAAGATTGCTCAGGAAAGCAACATTACCACCTATCGTATATTTTATGCCTGATTTGGTCTTGTTCTTGTAAGCAAGATCAATTTCCAGACCTGTATTGGTAATGGTCATGTCTTTCACATTGGTCCAGAAAGTTCCTGCAGGCTGAACTGGGTCTGCTGGAATCACTTCAAGCAGAATGTTGTTGGATAATTTCTTGAAATAATCGATTGATCCGGTAAGTGAACCTTTCAGCAAGCCAAAGTCCAAGCCCACATTGGTTTGGGTGGACACCTCCCATTGGATATCAGGATTGGCCAACCTTGAATATGTAATCCCTGCAGGATAAGGTCCTGATGCAGCAAGCGGATAACTGGTGGTACCAGAAACGGCTGATGTGAAAAGGGGTTGGGTGATTTTGGAAGGAATTTCCTGGTTACCCGTTTGTCCCCATCCAGCCCGGAGCTTCAGGTTGCTGAAGGGTGAGCTTTGCATAAATTCTTCTTCACTGATTCTCCATCCAAGAGAGAAGGATGGGAAATAACCGTATTTGTTGTTGTCCCCAAACTTAGAGGAACCATCCATCCTGAAATTGGCAGTAGCAAGATATTTGTCTTTGTAAGAATAGTTGACACGAGAGAAGAAAGACTGCAATTCATTCAATACTGCAAAACCACCGGGCCTGTTGTTGGCCAGTGTAAGTTCCTGTCCAATGCCAGGATTATACAGTGGTTCAACCGGACCAACAGTAGGGCGATTGATGCTCCATCCCCTGCCTTGTAAATAAATCTCCTGGTAGGAATGTCCGGCCAATGCAGAAAAATTATGGTCCTTTACATTAAAGTTGTAGGTCAGGTAGTTTTCAATCAGGGTATTCCTGTTGATGGTATTGTATGTTTCAAACCTTCCATCCCTTTGGGGCAGTACGTTGGCAAGAGACTGAACATCTCTTGTGGCTGTAGAATTGTCTACCCCAAGGTTGAGCTTGTACGTAAGGCCGTCAATAATTTTAATGGATGGTGAAATGCTTCCAATGACCCTGTTGATGGTTGTGACATCCTTGTCCAGCTTAAAGGTCAGCAAAGGGTTGTTGAACAGCTGGTATGCTGCAATGTTTCCCTGCGCATCGTATGCTGAATATGTAGGGTTGTTGCTGAGGGCATCTCCAATCACTCCACCAATGTTGGGGCGCTGTTGTTTGGTATTGTTTGCGCTCAGGTTTACATCTACAATCAGCCTGTCGTTCAGGAATTTCTGCGTAGCATTAAACCTCCCTGAATATCTTTTCAGATCATTTGTTTTGATGATACCCTCCTGGTTTTGCAAACCAAAAGAAGCAAAATATGTAAGCTTTTCAGCACCACCACTCATGGTAAGGTTGTGGTTCTGTGTAAGGGCAGTTCTGGTGATTTCTTTTTGCCAGTCAGTATTTCCGCCCTTGTCATCAAGAATACCGCCCACTTCAACAACCTTTTTCCTGAATTCAGCTGCACTATATACAGGCAGTGCTCTTGTCAGTTCTGATACACCCACGCTGCTGTTATAATTCATCACCGAGGTGCCAGATTTACCTTTTTTTGTAGTGATGAGGATTACACCATTTGCCCCACGTGCACCATAGATGGCAGTGGCAGATGCATCTTTCAAGACGTCCATCGTTTCAATGTCTGCAGGGTTGATAAAGTTCAATGGATCGCCCCCTCCAGTGCTGGAATTGTCCAACGGAAGTCCGTCAACTACAAAAAGCGGCGTACTTCCTGTACGCACACCACCGGGCCCCCTGATGCTGATACCTTGGGCAGCACCAGGTTCACCACTTGCAGAAGTTACATTGACGCCAGCTACCTTACCCTGCAATAATTGTTGCGGGGCATTGATGATACCTTTATTGAACTCTTCAGCACCGACACTTTTTACAGCACCGGTTACATCGCGCTTGCGCTGTGTTCCATAACCAACCACCACTACCTGGGCAAGGTCTGCAGATGCTGATTGTAAAGAAAAATTAATGGCTGATCGGTTGCCCACAACAATTTCCTGTGAAACGTATCCTACAAAGGATACAACTAGAACAGCATTGTCGCCGGGGACTGAAATAGAAAAGCCTCCTTGCGCATCTGTCAGCGCACTGGTTTTGGTTCCTTTGACAGCCAGACTTGCCCCGGAAAGCGGTAACCCGGTTCCAGCATCAGTCACCTGGCCCTTGATGATACGGTCAAATGTGTTTGAGTAACTTAATTTCTCCGATGCCATCACCGAATGTGGTGTAGCCAAGAGAAAAATAGCTCCCATCAATACAATGCATGATAGCAGTCGAAAACATGCATGAAGCGAAATGCAATTTCTCATTTTTAATTTTTTACATGAATATTAATTGGATGGCAAAGGTTAATTTCGGCCATTGGCCTTCTGTTAACCAATTACTAATTTATAGTTAATTATTGAAAATTCAGGGGGCAGCATAAACGAGATTATGGAAAGCTGCTTAAAATACATCTTTGAAACAGCATCATAAAAGAACAATCATGAAAAAACTGATTTTATGCACATTAATGGGTTTGTTGACCCAAGGTCTTTCCGCCCAAATGAAAACTTTTCTGGACGTTCCTTATATCGAAGTGTTTGGCAGTGCCGACACCCTGGTTACTCCCAATGAAATCTATATCAGCATCGTGATTGCTGAGGCTGATGTTAAAAACAAGATATCACTGGAGGAGCAGGAACGTAAAATGGTGGCTGGCCTCAAATTCCTCGGAATCAGTACCGAAAAGGAGCTGACCACTTCAGACATGCAAAGCAATTTCAGGTACTATGTCTTGAAGCAGAAGGACGTGATGAAGACGAAGTCCTATACCCTGAAAGTAGCTGACGCAGTTTTGGCCACCCGCGTATTCATGAAACTGGAGGAACTGGGCATTGCCAATGCCAACCTGGAGCGGGTTGGGCATTCTGATATGGTCAAGCTGAAAAACCTCTGCAGAACCAATGCTGTCAAGAATGCCTACGAAAAGGCAAAGGCCCTGACCAGTCCTATTGGTGCTTCAGTGGGTGCCCCATTGCATATTTCTGACTTCAGCAATGATGGGGATGGTGCAACCCAACCTGCCAGCCAGATCCGGGTCAGGGGCATGTCTATACTCAATGAAGTCAAAGAAGAATTGCCTCAAATAGATTTTGAAAAAATCAGGATCAGCATGAATGTGAGCGTCAAATTCATGTTGAAATAACAATTTATTTGCCTTTCTGGCGTATATTTGCCCTCCACTGCCCAGGTGGCGAACCTGCCTGCCGGCAGGCAGGATTGGTAGACGCATGGAATGCTTAAGTTCTTTTAAATTCACTGTTTACGCTATAAAAAGCAATGACAGAAACTATATTTACATAGGGATGACCAATAATCTTGAAAGAAGGTTAAAGGAACATGACCAACGTGAAAACAGATCGACCAAGGCTTATGCCCCCTTCACACTCATTTATTCTGAAGTATTTGATTCAAGATCAATTGCCAGAGTAAAAGAGAAATACCTGAAAAGTGGAGTAGGAAAAGCTTTTTTAAAGGGTTTGATTTGATTTTTATGCCCAGGTGGCGAAATTGGTAGACGCACTGTGTTCAGGTCGCAGCGTTCGCAAGGATGTGCTGGTTCGAATCCAGTCCTGGGCACAATGCCCTTTCAGCATAGCTGAGAGGGCATTTTTATTTGTGAGCGTTGCAAGCTTGCTTTACTATATTCAGTTATTCATTTCATCAATAAATCAAGGAACTCTCAAATCAATAAACCCGATTGGGGTTTTGGAGTAAAAAATCATCATGAAATTCATTTTTACCACTGTCACGCTTTTTATTTCTTTACACCTATTCGCTCAGCAATCAAACATAACAGGCACTATCAGGGCTGGAGGTGAGGTAACAGGTGCAATAGTCACTTTGATAAAGGCAGCTGATTCCAGTGTGGTAAAAACAAATTTGTGCGAAGCCAATGGCAGTTTTGTTTTCTCAAACGTAATGGCAGGGAGTTATTTATTGTCTATCTCCCATGTGGGTTACATTCGCTTTTATACAAAACCCTTTACCGTTGCAACCAATCAACAGTTACCATTAGAAGCAATATCTCTGGTGGCTGCACTTACCATTACAAGCTATTTTGGGTTTGTTCTTGTTGATACAGGCTTTTTTATATGCATCGATATTCAATATATAGTCGGCCATGATCAATGGCTTTGAGAAGTCCTTCATCAAAAGGACGCCTATGATCAGTACAACGAATATTTTTAACGCAGGTTTCAACTGAATGAATAATGTGCAAATATACTCAAATTAGTAGTTCTTAGATAGGCGTCTTGGGTCAGGCCGCTCAGTTCATCACAACAAAAAAGGTGGTCCGTTTCTGGACCACCTTTGAAAAATCAACAGTGTTATATTTATGCGAGGTCGAAACGATCAAGGTTCATCACCTTGGTCCAGGCGGCCACGAAATCATACACAAATTTCTGTTCAGCATCTTCACATGCATATACCTCAGCGAGGGCGCGCAGTTCAGAATTCGAACCGAAGATCAAATCAGCGCGGGTACCTGTCCACTTGAGTTCTCCTGTTGAACGGTCACGTCCTTCGAATGCTTCGCTTGACGCAGATGAAGCCTTCCAGGTTGTGCTAAAATCAATCAGGTTGGTGAAGAAATCATTGGTAAGCTGTCCTGGGCGCTTGGTGAAAACACCATGCTGTGAATGATCGAAATTGGTATCCAATACCCTCATTCCACCAATCAGTACGGTCAATTCTGGTGCTGTAAGCGTCAGCAGCTGTGCCTTGTCGATCAACATCTCTTCAGCAGATGCCTTGTAGCGCAGGTTCTTGTAGTTGCGGAAACCATCTGCAGCCGGCTCGAGCACTGCAAAAGACTCAACATCGGTTTGTTCTTGTGAAGCATCGGTGCGTCCGTGCAAGAAAGGCACTTTCACATCGTGGCCAGCGTCTTTGGCAGCCTTTTCAATGGCGGCACCACCAGCCAACACAATCAAATCAGCCAGAGAAACCTGCTTGCCAGTAGTTTGGGCTGCGTTGAATTCCTTTTGAATGGATTCCAATACATCCAATACCTTGGACAATTGTGAAGGGTTGTTGACTGCCCAATATTTCTGCGGGGCAAGGCGAACGCGTGCACCATTGGCACCACCGCGCTTGTCTGATCCACGGTAGCTTGAAGCGGAAGCCCAAGCAGTTGAAACGAGTTGGGAAACCGTCAATCCTGAAGCCAAAACTTTGGCCTTCAGTGCCGCAACATCGGCATCATCAATCATGCCATAATTGGCCTCTGGAAGAGGATCTTGCCAGATCAACACTTCGGCTGGAACTTCTGAACCCACATAGCGTGAGCGTGGTCCCATGTCGCGGTGGGTCAGCTTGAACCAAGCGCGGGCAAAAGCATCAGCAAACTGGTCAGGGTTTTCATAAAAACGCCTGGAAACCTTTTCGTATGCAGGGTCTGCCTTCAACGCGATATCTGTAGTCAGCATGGTTGGAGCATGACGCTTTGCAGGATCATGTGCATCCGGAACAGTGTCAGCACCAGCACCAGCCTTGGGTTTCCATTGGTGTGCACCAGCTGGGCTCTTTGTCAATTCCCAGTCAAAGCCAAAAAGGTTCTCGAAATAGTTGTTACTCCATTGTGTTGGTGTGGTGGTCCAAGCACCCTCAAGACCGCTGGTAATGGTGTTTACGCCATTGCCGCTGCCGAGGGTATTTTTCCATCCGAGGCCTTGCTCTTCAATGCCTGCGCCTGCGGGCTCTTTTCCTACATATTTGCCTGGATCAGCAGCACCATGGGTTTTACCGAAAGTGTGGCCACCGGCAATCAGTGCAACGGTTTCCTCATCGTTCATCGCCATGCGGGCGAAGGTTTCACGGATATCGCGGGCTGAAGCGATTGGATCAGGATTTCCGTTGGGCCCTTCAGGGTTCACATAGATCAATCCCATTTGCACGGCAGCCAAAGGATTCTCGAGGTCACGGTCTCCGGTGTAGCGCTTGTCACCAAGCCACTCCCTTTCAGCGCCCCAATACACATCCTCATCCGGCTCCCAAACATCTTCACGACCACCAGCAAAACCAAAGGTGTTAAAGCCCATTGACTCCAGCGCACAGTTGCCCGCCAGGATCATGAGGTCAGCCCATGACAGTTTCTGTCCGTATTTCTTTTTCACCGGCCAAAGCAACAAACGCGCCTTGTCAAGGTTGGTATTGTCAGGCCAGCTGTTGAGTGGTGCAAAACGCTGCATGCCCCTTCCGCCACCACCACGACCATCAGTGGTACGGTAGGTACCCGCGCTGTGCCAGGCCATCCTGATGATGAATGGACCATAATGGCCATAATCCGCAGGCCACCAGTCTTGAGAAGTGGTCAATACATCGATGATATCTTTTTTCAGTGTAGGCAAATCCAGCGATGCAAACGCTTTTGCGTAATCAAAAGACTCTCCCATGGGGTTTGAGAGGTTAGAATGCTGACGAAGGATGTTCATCCTCAACTGATTGGGCCACCAATCCTGATTCCTTGTGCCACCACCAGCTGTTTGCTGAAGGGATGCACCGGAAAAAGGACATTTTCCTGTGCTTTGTGCAGATGTGTTACTATCCATATTTAATTGATTTATAAACGATTGTTGATAAAATTACAACATATCGTCCTAGGTAACTTTTTAAAAGCGGAAATGTTCGGATTTTTTACAAAAAAATGATAAATCCTGTGGGAGGCTTAGACATCAAAAGCACATAACTTTGATACTATCAAATGATACTATCATGAAGCCTCCATACGATATCAGTGCTGAAGTTCTTCACTTGATAAGCGAAATCTCAACCAAGCTGGGAGAAGTCAAGGCACATTTTCTCCAACGGCAATCGCCTCAACTTAGAAAGCAGAACCGGATCAAGACAATTCATTCATCCCTCAACATTGAAGGGAACACTTTGACAGTTGAACAGATTACGGCGATAGTAGACAATAAAAAGATTGTTGGGCCGGAAAAAGATATCAAGGAAGTATTGAATGCAATTAAGGTGTACAACAACCTTTCAAATTACATTCCTCAAAATCAGGAATCGTTTTTAAAAGCACACAAGGCTTTAATGAATGGATTGGTGGACAGCCCCGGCAAGTACCGCAATAAAAGTGTTGGAATCATAAAAGGAGATAATCTTGCACACATTGCACCCCCTGCAGAAAATGTTCGACATTTAATGACTGACTTGTTTGACTATTTGCAAAAAGACAAAGACATTGCTTTAATTAAAAGTTGCGTCTTTCATTATG
>CAITQQ010000380.1 GCA_903894575.1 uncultured bacterium | reverse complement strand
TAAACTTCTTTCCAATACATCCATGTATTCAGATTTGCCAGTAAGGCTGTTCATCCGTTGGTTCCAAAACACCATCCCCACGGAAGCGCAGGTTTCGCAATAGGCCTGCTCATTGGGAAGATCAAAGTCTTTTGAAAAGCCCTCGTTTCTCCCTGCAGATCCAATGGCACCGGTGATGTACATGTTGCGAAATACCACATCCTCCCATACCCTTCTCATGGCAATCAGGTAGTCCTGGTCTCCGGTATGGGCAGCCACATCGGCCGCACCTGTATACAAATACATCGCGCGCACTGCATGTCCTGTAATTTCTGACTGCTCCTTGACAGGAAGCAAGTCTTGTGAATAGTCGGTACCCTTGTTGTTTTTCCATTGACTTCCTATGCCATGGTTCTTTCCTCTTTCAGAGAGCAGCCAATCTGCCAATTTTAGGTATCTTTTCTCTCCTGTGCTCTTGTACAACTTAACCAGTGCCAGCTCAAGCTCCTGGTGACCTGTCACCCAATTTCTCTTTCCAGGACCGAATGTTGCATCAAAATGATCAGCCCAGCGCTTGCTCACATCAAGCAACTTCTTTTTGCCCGTTGCATCGAAATAAGCCACGGCAGCTTCAATCATGTGCCCGCCACAATAATCCTCGTGCTTGTCCATATCCGTCCAACGCTTATCCAAGCCAGTGAGAACATAGTAGGTATTGAGGTATCCATCCTTTTGTTGAGATGCAGCAATTTTGTCAATCCACTCATCTGCTTTTTGTTCAAGGGCCTTGTTCCCAGTCAGTTTGATGGCATACGCCATTGCTTCAATGGCCTTGTATACATCAGAATCATCGTAGAAAATCCCTTCGTGTTGTTCTCCCTTGCCTCTTGCGGCCTTCTCAAAATTTCGGATCCTGCCGGTATTCACTTCTGTCTGGTAAACACAGGCATCAAGGGTTTTGGTAGCGACCTTATCAATTTTGGGTTTCCAAAAATCATCATTGATGATCACTTTGGAGAAATTGACAGGATTGATATGGACATTGGCTTGCTGGGCATTACCAAGAAACGAAATCAGCAGTAAAACTCCTGTCATAAAAATCCTGATGTTATGGGTCATAAAAATGGATTGGGTTAGAATTGAATCTGCAGGGCTTTGCTGGAATTGATCTGCCAGGTTTTGTTGCCATACCTTACCTGTTTATTGATTGGTTTTGTAGGAGTGATGGTGGCCTTTTTGAGCTTTCCATTTTCCCATGAAATATCCACAGTCAGATTTCCCCTTGCCTTCAAACCTTTGACAGACCCGGTAGGCCACTCAGCAGGCAAAGCCGGCAGCAAAAGGATTTCATCATCATGGCTCTGCATCAGCATCTCGGCAATGCCTGCTGTGGCCCCAAAATTACCATCAATTTGAAAAGGAGGACAGGCGTCAAACAAATTTGGATAGGTTCCACCTCCTGCCAGTTTAACCTCGTTGCGGTCCGAGGGATAATAGGCAAGAATGGACTTGATGGCATCATATGCCCGCTCCCCATTCTGCAACCTGGCCCAGAGGTTGATCTTCCATGCGATAGACCAACCAGTGCCATTGTTTGTTCTGAGTTCCAGAGAGCGTTTAACGGCATTCGCCAAAGCCGGTTGCTTGGCCATGGTTATAGAAGCGCCTGGATACAGGCCAAAGAGGTGAGAAACATGCCTGTGCTTGGGATCATTGTCTGCCCAGTCATAATACCACTCCTGCAGGTTTCCCTTTTCGCCAACCTGGTAAGGATGCAGTTGTGCCATGGCCTTTTTCAATTGATTTGAAAATGCAGGATCTTGCTTGATTATCTTGTCTGCATCAATCACATTGGAAAATAATTCCCTGATCATGGCAAGATCAGCGGTACCCCCAAACAAAACTGCCCCCTGAAATCCCTTGTCTGTAACGAATATATTTTCAGGAGAGGTTGAGGGCGCAGTAACGAGGTTTCCCACAGGATCTTTCACTAAAAATTGAAGACAGAACAATGCAGCCCCCTTCATGAGAGGGTAGGCCTCTTTTTTTAGAAATGCAGTATCATTGGAAAAAAGGAAATGCTGCCAAAGATGGGTACTCATCCAGGTTCCTCCCATCGTCCAGTTGGCCCAAACAGTTTTGCCCTTACCAAAATCACCCACGGGGTTTGAAATACCCCAAATATCAGAGTTGTGGTGTGCAGCCCATCCATCCAGGCCATAAAAGGAGTTGGCAGTAATGGCACCCGTCTTGCTGAGATTTTTGATGAATCCCAACATGGGTTGATGAAACTCTGCAAGATTGGTTATTTCTGCAGGCCAGTAGTTCATCTCAGTATTGATGTTGATGGTATAATTGCTGCTCCATGGTGGCCTGACCTGCTCATTCCATATACCCTGCAGGTTCATGGGTACTGCTGGTGTGCGGGAAGCACTGACCATGAGATAGCGTCCGAACTGGAAATAAAGGGCAACGAGTGCATTGTCTGTTTGACCTTTTGAAAAGTTTTTCAATCGTTGATCTACCGGCAAGATGCCAGCGGAGGATGATCCCAAATCAAGGGAAACGCGGCCCATATAGCGTGAAAAATCATTCACATGTTTTTTCAGGATGGCAGAATAGTCTGTAACAGCAAGTTGCTTCAAGGCCTTTGCTGCCAAAAACTTTTCATCTTTTCCTTCCTTCACAGGATGCTTGTCAAATCCATTAAAACTGGTTGCCAGGGATATGGCCACCAGGATTTCAGAAGCCTCACTGATCTGGATGGAGGAATCGGTATTGATTTGTTTGCCATTGTTGGAGAGAATTTTCACCATACCTGAATAACGCATGGCATTGGCACTATCGTACTGCACAGCATTGGGCATCTTACCACGATAACTGGGCTCAGCCAGTGAAGGTGCAATCCCATTCATGGCCAATCCCTTTCCTGCTTTCGCCAGTTTGTAACGAAGCTGGCTGTTCATCGTCAGCTCAACACTCATCTTGTTTTTTCCTTTGGAACTGAGCCTCACAAACATCAACTGATCTGGATGAGAAACAAAGTATTCTCTTGAATAACTTGTTTCATCAGACACAAAGCTGACATTGACAAGGCCCCTTCTCAGATCGAGTGTCCGGGAATATTGGTTGGCTTCTTTCACATTGAAATCCATCAAAAGGTTACCAAGGGGTGCATATGAAGCAGAGAACTTGCCCTGGATGAACTTGGTAAGGCTGTCTGCTTTTTTGTATTCGCCGGCAAACAGTGCTTCCCGCACCAAGGGCAGGTATTTTTTGGCCTCAGGATTCATGTTGGCA
The DNA here is from genome assembly GCA_903894575.1 of uncultured bacterium. Classification (GTDB taxonomy): domain Bacteria; phylum Bacteroidota; class Bacteroidia; order Chitinophagales; family Chitinophagaceae; genus Pollutibacter. Next base: position 12,940 of record CAITQQ010000380.1, on the reverse strand, counting down.
TCTACCGGATATCCTGCCCAAAGCGTTGCTTCATTCAAGGATATCCTGTCTTTGGTTATTCCGCCGTATACCATTCCTCCGATACGCCCGTTGCCAATGGGGAGGGCATCTTCGAAATACGAGGCTGGCTTATCGTAGACCATCAGGTCTTTCTGTTGTGCATTGGCTGGGCCTGTACTGAGGAGCAAAAAAAATAAAATCTTCCTTTTCATATATTGATATTAAATAACCTGAAACCCGTGTGCATAAGGATCGTCCTCGATATCGATGGAAATGGTATTGTGTCCGTAAATTTTTGCCCATCCTTCAATGGATGGACGCATGGCGGGCTTGTCATTGACAAAAGTTTCTTCCTCGATTCTTCCTATGAACTTGCTGCCGATGATGCTTTCATGGATGAACGCATCCCCTTTTTTCAACTTGCCTTTGGTGTACCACTGTGCCATGCGGGCACTGGTGCCGGTTCCGCAAGGCGAACGGTCGATGGCCTTGTCTCCATAAAAAACAGCGTTGCGCGCAGTTGAATCTGTGTCAATGACTGCACCGCACCAGAGAATATGACTGCACCCATTGATGGTTGAATCTTCAGGATGAACGAATGTATATTTAGCATTGATGTTTTTCCTGAGTTGCCTTGCCATGCTGATGAGCTGGTCTGCAGTAAAATGTTCCAGGCCGGGGAAATTTTCCTGTACATCAACAATGGCATAGAAATTTCCACCATATGCAACATCCACCCTAATGCTTCCAAGACCAGGACATTCCACCGCCAAATCAGCCTGGTCCAGATATCCAGGAACATTGGTCAGTTTAACAGAGCTGACTTTATTACCTGTCATCTTGTATTCAATCTGCACAAGACCGGCTGGCGCTTCCATCCTGATTTTTCCTACAACCTTGGGTTTTACCAGACCCGACTCAATGGCAGCTGTGATGGTGCCAATAGTGCCATGACCACACATGGGCAGACAACCGCTGGTTTCAATAAACAGTACTGCAAAATCATTCTCAGGATCATGTGGTGGATAGAGAATGCTGCCGCTCATCATGTCATGCCCCCTGGGCTCAAACATCAATCCTTTTCTTATCCAATCAAATTCGCGCAAAAAATGCTGGCGTTTCTCACTCATGTTGCTGCCTTCCAAAGCAGGCCCGCCTGATACGACCAACCTGACGGGATTGCCACAGGTATGTGCATCAATACATTCAAAAACATGACCAGACAACTGGTGCGTTACACGGTTCAGGGACAGCGAAAGTGGTTGGGTAAACATAGCTGTACAATTTAATTAAAATGAACGAAATTAGGTGCCTAATTGGTTGTATATGGAGACTTATGGTAAGATTTTATTGATCGCCATGCCGATATTCCTGCTCTTGGTCTTGCTGGAAAAATGGTATGGCTGGAGAAAAGGCCATGACACGGTAAGGACCATGGACATGGTTTCATCACTGGCTTCAGGCATTACCAATGTTACCAAAGATGTGCTGGGTCTCAGTGTGGCCATCATCAGCTATGGTTGGATGGTCAGGCATTTTGCCATCACCCAAATTGAAGAAGGCATAGGGGTATACATTATCGCTTTCATCGCACTTGATTTCTCAGGCTATTGGATACACAGGATTCAACATACCACCAATATATTCTGGAATGCACATATCATTCACCATAGCAGTGAAGAGTTCAATCTGGCTTGTGCCCTCAGACAAAGCATCTCCGTTTTCTTCAAATTGTTCACGTTCTTTCTTTTGCCCGCTGCTTTGCTGGGCGTCCCAGGGAATGTGATTGCCATTGTTGCACCACTTCACCTGTTCATACAATTCTGGTACCATACGCAACACATTGACAGGATGGGTATTTTAGAGAAAATCATTGTAACGCCCTCTCACCATAGGGTTCACCATGCCATCAACCCTGAATACATCGACAAAAACTATTCACAGGTTTTCATAATATGGGACAAACTTTTTGGAAGTTTTCAGGAAGAGAGAAAAGACATTCCACCCGTATATGGCATCACGCATCCGGTTGCAACCTGGAACCCCATCAAGATCAATTTTCAACACATGGCTCAATTGGTGGCTGATGCCTGGAGGACAAGCCATTGGATGGACAAGGCCCGGATATGGTTCATGCCAACCGGATGGAGGCCTGCAGACATGGTGGAGAAATATCCGATGAAAAAAATTGAAGACGTTTATGCTTTTGAGAAATACGATCCACCCAGCAGTCCGAGGCTTCGGACCTGGTCAATGATCCAACTCGTTTTTCTGTTGCTTTTTATTTCTTATCTCTTTGGAAACCTTGCCCCAATTGGCAGCCCGGGGATCTTCCTCTACGGACTTTTCATTTTCCTTTACATCTATGCACTGACATCCATGATGGATGCTGAGAAAAATGCTCCTGTTTGGGAAGCCTTGAAATTGGTCACAGGTTTTTATCTCATCTACTCCACTGGAGGCTGGTTTGGAGCCGAAAAATACCAGGCTTCCATTCCTTATTTGGTGGGCTTTTATTTGGTTGTTTCGATGTACCTGTCTACCAGCTTTTCCATCAACCGCAAAGTGAGTGTGCCTTCTGAAAGCAACAGGTCGTGAAAGGCCCTGACATCAAATTTTTCTCCCAGTGCTGATGTTGCTCTCTGCCGGAGTTCCTTGATTTTCAGTTCACCCATTTTATAGGCCAAAGCCTGTCCTGGCCAGGCAATATATCTGTTGATTTCTGTATTGACTTCATGTAATGACAACGCAGTATTGTCTGCGAGGTAGGCCACTGCCTGATCCCGAGACCATCCTTTGGCATGAAGACCAACATCAATGACCAACCTGCAGGCCCTCCACATGTCGTAGGTCAACTGTCCAAACCGGCTGTAAGGATCTTTGTAAAGTCCTATCTCATAGCCCAGGGACTCCGCATACAATCCCCAACCTTCACCGAAGGCATTGACATAGAGATTTCTGCGAAAAATGGGAAGATTTTCAAGCTCCTGGGTGAGTGACATTTGAAGATGATGACCCGGTACTGCTTCATGCAGGGTGAGTGCTTCGAGTGTATAAAGACTTCTTGAAGGCAGGTTATACAGGTTGACCCAGTAGTTTCCTGATCGGGTGCTTTTGATGGGCGCAGGAGAATACCGACCTGCCGTATAGGTTGGCGCAATTTCTGTCGGTACTGGCTCAACACCATAGGGTTGACGGGGAAGCCGACCAAAAAGCGTAGGCAATTTTCCATCAATTTTTTTGGCGATGAAAGAGGCTTCTTTCAGGAGTGCCTCACCACTGGTTGGATAGAATTTAGGATCGGTTCTCAGCGATTGGATGAAAGCCTTCATGTCTCCCTGAAAACCAACCTGTGATTTCACTTCCTCCATGGCCAATTTGATTCGCGCCACTTCTTTCAAACCGATGTTATAGATTGAATCATGGCCCAGATCAGTGGTCGTAAAATGTTTGACCCTTTCCTGGTAAAACGCCAAACCTGATGGGAAAAATTGTGCACCTGGCTTCTTTGGGGCCTTGGCCAAATATTCGTTTTCAAAAAAAGACTTGACATTTTTGTAAGCAACAACAGCATTGGATAGGATTGCCTGGCGTCCTTTTTGGAGAATGTTCTGCCATTCAGGATCTGAAATACCAGTAGGTTTTTTTGCAAATGGCCTCCAGAAAGATGATCCCTCAGGATTGGCAACAATCTGCACTTCATAGGTATTGGAAAACTGTTTTACCACATCATAGGGTTGTGCGATACCGAGATCCAGCCCCTTCCGCATCAACTGAAAATGTTCTTCCATATAACGGGGCAAATCCTTCAACTTGGCAATATAGTCGTCTGCATCTTTCACTGTGTTGATCCTCACGCTAGAAATGCCTGTAATATTGGTATGGAATCCTCCTTCAGAAAGAATTGGATTGAGGTAGGATGCGTATTTGAAATCAGAAATATCATCTTCAAAACTGTACAGCAACAATGCAGCATTGATCTGGTCGGTAAAATCCAACTGACGGGTATCAATCAACCTGATCTCTTTGTCCAAGGCAAGAAAAAAATCATGCCTTTTTTTTGCCTCTGCTTCTCCATGCAAACCCAGTGGAAAACCAGCGGCCAGATCCAGTTTTCGCTCTTGTTCGTTGAACGCTGCAATCCTTGACAGGGCTGATTTCAAGACAGGGTGAGAAGGCTCTGGTGCAGTTTGTGCATGAGAAAAATGGGCGAAAAAAAGGAAAGCAAAGAAGATTTTTCTCATGGCTTGATTATTCTATGATGCGATTGATCATCAATGGATTTTCTGCTTTCAATTCATCGGGAAGCAATGCATCAGGATAGTTTTGGAAAGACATGGGACGGGCAAAGCGCTTGATGGCATCTGGTCCAACGGAAGTGAACCTTGCATCTGTAGATGCGGGGAATGGCCCCCCGTGTTGCATGGCGTAACAAACCTCCACACCTGTCGGCACTCCATTCATGATGATCCTGCCGCATTTTTCTGCGACCAAATCAATGATTTCTCTGTTGGCAATGGCTTCTTTCTCACTGGCCATGATGGTGGATGTCAGCTGGCCATCCATCGATGCTGCAACAGCTTTCATTTCTTCAGCATTGTTGCAAACCACAACGAGTGAAAATGGACCGAACACTTCTTCTTTAAGGGAAGGATTCTCCAAAAATGATGCAGCAGATATGGAAGCGATGATGGGCCTTGGTTCCGATAAAGCTTCCACATCCAAAGATGAGGAAACAATGGAAACAGCGGCATGATGCAGCACTGTTGAGGCTTTTTGAACATATGCATCAGCAATGCCCTGATGAAGCATTTTGCCAACCGTAATGGCATCCATTTTTTCTCCCAAAAAGGATATGAAGGCCTGCAAAGCCGCTGAGTCGATGCCGATGATGATTCCGGGGTTGGTACAAAACTGCCCTACGCCCAGGCTGATGGAATCAGCATACATTTTGGCTATGCCTGCTGGATCCGAAGACAGTTTTTCTTCAAATAAAAATACTGGATTGACACTTCCCATTTCTGCAAAAACAGGTATGGGTTCTTTCCTTTGGATGGCCCAATTGAACAGGGCCATTCCTCCAGTAAATGAACCTGTGAACCCAACTGCTTTTGCCTGTTCATGTTTTACGAGTGCTTCTCCCACAGCATGGGAGGCTCCGTTGAGATGAATAAAAATATCTTGCGACATCTCCATTTTGGTGAGGGCTTTGCTGATGGCCCCTGCAACCATGGCAGATGTTTCCGGATGGGCAGGATGGGCCTTCACCACCACGGTACAACCCGCCGCGAGTGCAGATGCAGTGTCTCCACCTGCTGTTGAGTAGGCATATGGAAAATTGCTTGAGCCAAAAACCACCACGGGGCCCAGTGGAACCAACATCTTCCTGATATCAGGTCTTGCAGGTACTTTCTCTGGGAGGGCCGTGCAGATCCTTGCTTCAAGCCAATCCCCTTTTTCGCAGGCATCAGCATAACTGGTCAACTGGTACATGGTTCTCCCCCGCTCTCCTTTCAGTCTTGCCTCGGGAAGATTGGTTTCTCTCATGGTAACCTCGATGAGCGCATCACCCATTGCCTCTATCTCCTTGGCGATGGCACGCAAAAGGCTGGCGCGCTGTTCAAGTGAAGATTTGGAATATGATTTGAATGCGTTGCCAGATCGCATCATGGCATCATTCACCTGTTCAATGGTTGCATCTGAAAACATGGTGTAATTAATTTTATTAGGCGTTAACACTTCAGGCAATACCTTGAATTGTTGTTAAAGTACTGGCCTGGTCGCAATCCCATCGGTGATGACCTTGAGGATTCTTTCCCTCTCCTCACCAACCAATGGCAAACGTGGTGCTCTCACATGCTCAGAACCAATTCCGGTTTGGGTTGCTGCGAGTTTGATGTATTGTACCAGTTTGGGATGGATATCCAGTTCAAGCAGGGGCATGAACCAACGGTAAATTTTGATGGCCTCTTCCATTTTGCCTGCCTTGACGAGGTTGTACATCACCACCGTTTCCTTGGGGAATGCATCCACCAACCCAGCCACCAGTCCATCGGCGCCCAAGGCCAGTTCTTCCACTGTCAATGGATCCACGCCACAGAGTACAGCGAAGCGGTCTCCAAACCTGTTCTTTAACCTGGTGATGTTGGTAACATCACGGGTGGATTCTTTGATGGCATTGATATGGGGAATGGATGACAATTCTTGAAACATATCCAGGGTGACATCAATTTTGTAATCCACCGGATTGTTGTAAATCATGATGGGTAAATCAGTATTGGAGGCAACAGCCTTGAAAAATTCCACAACCTCTCTGTCGTCTGCCTTGTAGCGCATGGGGGGCAACAGCATGATGCCATCCGCACCCCATTCCTTGGCAAGGATTGCCTGCTGAATGGCTTCTTTGGTTGAGCCTTCTGCAATGTTCATGATCACAGGAAGTTTGCCAGCAAGTTTTTTCACAGAAAACCTTACCAACAACTCTTTTTCATCCAGTCCAAGTGAACTCGCCTCTCCAAGAGAACCTCCAATGATGATACCATGAATGCCGGCGTCCACCTGGGCATCAAGATTTTTCTCGTACATAGCAAGGTCTACCTGATCATTGGCATCAAAAGGAGTGAGCAGGGCGGGGAAAACACCTTTCCATTGAAATGAAGCCATATTGTTTAGTTTTTTTCAAACTTAAACAAAAATTGGGAGTTAGGAAATGCCTGGAGAGAATAAGCGTTTTGCCGATCATGGAATTATTGGTTTAAAGATGAAAAACAGCTTCAATTCTGTTTACCTTTAGTCCGGTACAAATAAAATTAGTTTTGGTTGAGCAGGAATTGATATTGCGGCTAAAAGCGGGCGATGGCCTTGCCTTCAAGGAATTGGTGGAGACCAGGCAGCCGCTTGTATTCAATACAGTACTTGGATTTCTGCAAAACCATGAAGATACCGAAGACGTTACACAGGATGTTTTCATCAAGGTTTTTGAGTCGATCCACCAATTCAAGGGGGAATCTGCACTTTCCACATGGGTATACCGGGTAGCAGTAACCACAGCCTTGGAATTCATCCGGAGAAAAAAAAGGAAAAAAAGATTTGGATTTTTAAGCCCGATTTTAGGTGATAACAATGAGCCCAACATCGAGCTTGCTGATTTTCATCACCCGGGTGTGACCCTTGACAACCGGGAGAAATCCACAATCCTTTTCAAGGCAATCAACAAATTGCCTGAAAATCAACAGGTTGCGTTTATCCTTAACAAGGTAGAAGGGTTAAGTTATCAAGAGGTAGCCGAAATCATGAAAACCAGTCTGTCGGCAGTTGAATCGCTGCTGCACAGGGCCAAAACAAACCTAAAGGAAATATTAAAAAACTTTTATAACTTGGACTAAGACCGCAATGTCCTGGAAAAAAAGGCATCTACTTTAAACAGAGCACATGAAACAAAAATTTACATCAGAAGAAGTAATCAACAGCCTGGAGGGAATCCAAAGGGCTGAGGGGTCGCCTTTTCTTTTCACCAGGATACAGGCCCGGATGAAAAAAGAAGAAAATCGTCCTGAGATGGTATTTCTCCGATTCATCACCCGTCCTGCCTTTGCACTGACCCTGGCCCTGTTTTTCATTGCCACCAATGGTTACCTGATAACAAACAGCGTTAACAAGAAGAATGCAATGGATGATCTGGGACAGCCACTTGCTGCTGAATATGTGCAACATGACCTGAATCCTTACGACACAAACGAACTACCATAATGAGCCAAACAAGATACAGGTGGATGCTTTTTCTGGTAATCATTTTGGTTGCCTCCAACATACTGCTGGGGTATTTGCTCATGCAGACTGGTAATCAGCCTGCCCAAAAGAAAAGAAAAGGCAATGATGTTTCTGCCTGGTATGCCGAGGTTGGTCTGGAACAGGACCAGATTGATACCTTTAAGATCCTGAAGGAAGAGTATTTCAATGATATGAAAACTTTGTGGAGTGATCTGCGTCAACTCAAAGACAGCCTTTATCAACAATTGGACAAAGGCGTTGAGGATAGCTCATCACAAAATATCCTATTGATGATCAGCCAAAAAAACCTCGAAGCCGATTCAAGGACTTTCCTGCACTTTACAAAATTGCGCAAGTTCTGTACACCAACACAACAAGCAAGGTTTGATACCATCATACCAAAGCTCATCAACAGGACTGGAAGAAGGCGTTGATTATTTTCTCACTTTTTTAATGGCCTCCTCCAGCAATGGCTCCAACACCTTGTACCCTTCAACGGTAGGATGAACGCCATCATTGGCATACTCTTTTTTCATGCCTTTGTTGTCATCCACCACTGCGCTGTAGAGGTCCAGATAATAAAACTTGTTTTCGGTGGCAAAATTCTTGATGGCCTCATTGAGGGCAATCACCTTATCACCTGGTGCAAGCCCTGGACGCCACTTGAAGTCAGATGCCGGCAATACGGAACAAAGAATCACCTTGATCTTGTTGAACCTTGCCAGTTGGGCCATGGTCTTGATGTTGTCCAGGGTATGGCCAGGATTGTAAGGAGCATTGTTTTCCGCAATATCATTGATGCCAGCCTTGAGCACCATGATATCTGGTTGCAAAGCGATTACATCATCCTGCATCCTCAATAACATTTGGGGAGTTGTTTGGCCACTGATACCCCTGTCAAAATAAGGTTTGCCAGAAAAAAATTCGGGGCGAAGCCTGATCCATCCCTCAAAAATGGAATTGCCCATGAACACAACTCGGGTTTCGTTCTTTAATGGCGGTTCTACTTTATTGTTTTCAGCCTCATATCTTTTAAAGTTGGCCCAGTCTATCCAGTTGTCATTGACCTTTTTTTGCGCCATGATAGTTGTTGAAACGAAAAACAATAGGAACCCTAGGAATAATTTTTTACACGTTTGCATCATGTTTTTGATTTTTTGTTAACCGTACAATTCGAAATGGATTGATTTTTTATCGACACCCAGGTCTTGGATCCGTTGTCTGGCCTCTGTGATCATGTCTTTCCAGCCACAGAGATAGAAATGGGGCATTTCCGTTTTGCCTTCCATCAGTTGTTCATAGACACCATGCACATATCCAATACAAAGACCTTCTGGCACTGTTTCCTCTCTTGAGAAAGTTGGGAAATAGTGGAAGCTTGGTAGCTTTTGCTTGAGGTCAAGAAGTTCTTCCAGATACAATGCATCCTGGCATTTTCGGGTGCCATAAATCAGGTAAATATCCTTGTGGGGAATATTGTTGTGATGGATGTGCTGGATCATGGACCTGAAGGGTGCGATGCCTGTTCCGGTGCATACCATGAAAATATCTGTGGTAATCGGATCTGTCAACACAAAATGTCCCTGTGGCCCACGCACTGGAAAGCTCGTACCAACTGCTGCTTCATTGAAAAGATAGGTTGTTCCAAGACCTCCTTCCATGAGAACAATGATCAACTCAAACACATTGGTTCCATCGGGTGCCGAAGCGATGGAATAGCTTCTCCAGCGCTTGTTGGGTTGTTCGTGTATGGGGAGATCCAATGTTACAAACTGGCCTGGGATGAAATCAAACCTTTCGACCTCTGGAATTTGTATCCAGAACTTTTTGGTAGAAGCCGTTTCATTTTCAATGCGGATGATGGTTCCTGTTCGCCATGGTTGAGCTGCCATATGCTAAAATATTAGTTGATGAATGCTTGATTGAATATTGATTTCTCAGGCTTTGAGTTTTACCATCACCAATCCAAAAACCATCATGGCGATTCCTGTGTAGAGATTGATGCCTTGCTTGAGTGAAGCGGTTGTTGCATAACCAATCAACAATACAAGGGCAACCAAAATGAAGAAAACGCCAATGATAAAACTCAGTTGATTTAATTTTTCAGACATGTTGCTGGTTTTAGAAGAAAATGATGTTCAATAAGATGGTGATGATCAGCAAGATGATACCCAATGGTGCAGGCCTGAGATACCATCGCTTCTCTGTACCATATACTTTTTCTGTCAGTGAGTAGACCAATCCTTTCAACTCCTCGTCTGGCTTGGGTTTGGTAATAAGGCTGACAGCAATTGTTGTAAAGAAATTGGCAATCCAGGAAAAAGAGGCAACAATGAATGCCTGTCCCATCCCACTACTGATGGGATATACAGGAGATATCCATCCGCCCTTCCCTTCTGCTATGGTAAGTCCATGGGTGATGGCTGCGGCAAGTGTTCCGGCAACCAATCCCCAGAATGCACCATGCCCGGTTGTTCTTTTCCAGAACATACCCAACAGGAAGGTGGCAAAAAGCGGACCATTGACAAAACTGAATACCAGTTGAAGGAAGTCGTTGATGTTGTTGAAACTGGCAGCGATATAGGCGGTACCGATGGAAAACAAAATTCCAAAAAGGGTTACAAGCTTACCAACATTCAAGTAATGCTTGTCTGACTTGTTTTTAAAAAAATAGGCCTGGTAAATATCATAGGTAAAGACTGCATTGAAGGCGGTTACATTGCCTGCCATGCCACTCATGAAGGATGCAATCAATGCAGTTATTCCTACACCCAACAAACCACTGGGATAATAATGCGCAATCAATGAAGGCAGGGTCATGGTATAATCGTATCCCCCAGCGGCATCAACTGGAATCCTGTAATCTCCGGAGTCCAATGCTGACTTGGTCAGGGCAATGGCGATTACACCAGGGAGAACAACAATCAATGGCATGAACATTTTAGGAATGGCTGCAATGATGGGTGTACGTTGGGCAGCACTCATGTTCTTGGCAATCATGGCGCGTTGGACAACAAGAAAATCTGTGCACCAATATCCAAAGGACATCACAAAACCCAATCCAAAAATCAATGACATGAAATGTATACCCATGGGGTTGGCATCTGCATCACCCATGTACTTCCAAGCATGTGTCAATTGAGGTTCAAGATTTGTTCTGATGGTATCCCATCCACCGGCATCTTGCAATGCAACAATCACCAGGGGTGAAAGGCCCAATACAATCAGGAAAAACTGCAAGACTTCATTGTACACAGCACTGGTGAGTCCTCCAAGCAAAGTATAGGCCATCACAATACCTGCGGCTATCCAAATGCAGAGGTCGAAATTCCAATGAAGGATAACCTCCAAAAGTTTAGCCAACGCATACAATGAAATCCCTGAAGAGAAAATCGTCATGGCTGCAAAAGTGAGTGCATTCAACGCCCTTGTCTTCTCATCAAACCTTAAAAAAAGATATTCCGGTACACTTCTGGCTTTGCTGCCATAATAGAAGGGCATCATGAATACACCAAGAAACACCATTGCGAAAATAGCACCCACCCAATAAAAATGCACGGTCATGATGCCGTATTTGGCTCCTGAAGCCACCATTCCAAGCACCTCCTGTGCACCGAGGTTGGCTGAAATAAAAGCAAGTGAAGTAATCCAAAGGGGTATGCTTTTATTGCTGTTCAGAAAATCATTGCTGGAGGTGATTTTTTTCTTGATGATTACACCTACTGCAACTACAAAAACGAAATAGATGAAAATAACGAGATAATCGGCAAAATGAAGATTCATGGCAATCGTTGGCTTGGGTTAATTGACATTAAAATAAGCAAAAAATCCCTAAAACTGAGTGATTGTGCAGAAATTAAATACTTCCTTTGAACAATTCTTCCAGATAATTTTTAACTTTATTGGAATTAAAAAAATAAATCGTCATGCAGAATAATCAGCTCTCCACAAAAGAAATCAATCCATTGGGAAGCCTGGATGAGTGGGAAGACGACTTGCTCGAAAGATACCCAGATCCAGAAAAAATTGCAACAGCAAAGGCTACTGAATCATACAGGAACTATGAAGAACCTGCTCGCGATACTGTTCGTGAATTTTACAGGTTGAACCATACTTACCAGACCTATGATTTTGTCATGGAAAAAAGAAGGCAATACCTTTCTTTTGACAAAAAGGAAATGCCTATCTGGGATGCATTTGACTTCTTGAATGAACTAGTAGACGATTCCGATCCTGATACAGACCTGGACCAGTTCCAGCATTTGCTTCAAACCTCAGAAGCCATCAGAAGAGACGGCCATCCTGACTGGATGGTACTGGTGGGCCTGATGCATGATATGGGAAAAGTGCTCTGCTTGTTTGGAGAACCGCAGTGGGCCGTAGTGGGTGACACTTTCCCAGTTGGATGTGCCTATTCTGAGAAGATCATCTACCCAGAATTCTTTAAAGAAAATCCTGATTACAACAATCCGCTTTACAACACAAAATATGGTGTGTATGAGCCCAATTGCGGTTTGCGCAATGTACACATGAGCTGGGGACATGATGAATACATTTATCAGATGATGAAGGATCATCTTCCTGAATCAGCCCTTTACATGCTCCGTTACCATTCATTCTATGCCTGGCACCGTGAAGGCGCTTACGAGCATTTGTTGGATGACCATGACAGGGATATGTTGAAATGGGTTCAACTCTTCAACCCCTACGACCTGTATTCCAAATGCCCAGAGCCACCAGATTGGAAAGTACTGAAGCCTTATTATACTGCACTCATTGAGAAATACCTGCCCAGAACGCTGAAGTTCTGATCGCTTTGATTTAATTCTTGATGAACTTGCGAAGCCTGGGGACGTCCAGCTGCAAAAGGTTTTCCATCACAATGGATGCATTGAGTTTTGCACCCTCCAAATTGGTATGGGTATGATCGACAGGAAAAAAAGGTTTGACGGCTTCTGCTCCCATGCTTTCATACTTTAATGCGACGATATCATTCAAATCAATGAACAGTGCTCCTTCAGACAGGGCCACTTCTTTGGCCCATTTGGCATAGCTTTCTGTTGAGCGCAATACTTTTCCATTCTTCCAATCATTTCTGGGAATGGGTGAACAAACAATGGGAATGGCTCCTGCTTGTTTTGTTTCGCGTATGTATTTGCGCATGTACCAG
>CAITQQ010000379.1 GCA_903894575.1 uncultured bacterium | reverse complement strand
GAGGCGCTGCGTTTTACCGTTCAAATTGAATGTTTCAATCAATACAACATAGACTCCCTCTGGGAGTCTATTGTTTTTTGCATCAAATCCATTCCAGCTGAAACTGCCTGATGTACCACAAAGCCTGTTGTCAATAATCTTAGAAAGGAGTTGACCGTTTTGGTTGAAAACGTAGGCAGACAAAAGGGTTCCGGTTTCCTTGAAATTGTATTGGATGTTGAGCAGGTCATCCTGACCATCATTGTCTGGGCTGATCAGTGAAGGAAACAACCTGATGTTGCTGTTGTCTATACTGTCCAATTTCCTGAACTGAGAATTGACAAATCCCGGCGTGGCATGATGGGCATCAGATGATGCTGAATGCCAATTGCCAGTGGCAGATGAGGGCGATTGGGGATCAATCCTTTCCAAAGAAACACCTGCTTTATTGGTCAATAGCGGATAGTGCATATCATCCGTGTAATTCAGTTCATCAATCACCTTTCCTTGTTTATTCATCACCATGCAATTCCCCTTGTCGTCTGGAAAACTGGGCAAAGATTTGACCGCTATCATTTTTTGCCTGATGCTCTTGGGCCATTCTCGCTTCACAAAACCAGTGTCTTCAGACAAGAGTAGATAATCTCCAGGAAACAAATGTTGGTCTTTGTCTGATGCCATCACTGCGTTGCTGATACTTCCTCCTGCATTCCTTGAACCAATCATCAGTTCCCTCACATTGATCAATGCGTTGGAGGGATTATGGAGTTCGATGAAATCTGCTCCACCAGCAGGTGGATCAAACAAGATCTCATTGATGACAATATCTCCAGCTTCAGGCACTTTTGCCAGCCCAGTCCTGATTTCAAGGCTGTCAAGATTGCTGCCGTTGCAACGCTTGATGGGAGCGGCTTTCAACTGATAGATCCGGTTGGGTTCCAGCGCCTGATGCAATAAAATTTCAACGCTGTTGAACAGGGGTGGAATGGCCTTGGCACCAACAACAGCATTGCTCTTTCCCTCCAGCTGATAATGGTTGGCCGTGGAAAGGGATACACTGTCTGCTCCATGGTTCAATGTCAACAGCAATACTTTATTGTTGATGGCAGTGCATTGAAGGGCTTGCAGCGTGTTCTCAATCGCAACTTTCTTGTAAAGACTGTTTTCCGAACCTGGTGTTCCGCCTTTGTTGTTGATGCTGGCCCGCCAGTTGAGCCCATTGCAAGGCACGCTTGGATCAATCATTTCAAGCGACCATCCGCCTGAAGACTGAACGGAATTTCCATAGCTGTTGATGTCGTATGATACTGCGTGGATGGTTTTTCCATCTGGCGCAGTAAGTGTCAGCAGGTCGCCTTCATTTGTCAATGCTGGAAAAGAAGTCATCCCCAAGGTTTTTAAAGGGACATTGAAAAAAACAGACTGTGATTTTGAACAGAGTATCACCATGCTGTCTGGAGCAAGCAAGTAATTGACGGAAACCACTGCTGTAGTGCTTCCGTTGTCTATGCGCCATTTGTAGAGATTAATGGTTGTGGATGAATTGTTCCTGAGTTCGATGTATTCTGCATTGGGAAGGCCAATGACAGGAGATGGGTCTGCCATGATTTCATTGATCACAACCGCATAACGCTCTATTTGTGCATGGCATATGTTAACCAATATCACCCCGAAAAAAATCATCAGCCCCCACTTCATGCAACAAAAATATTTTGAACACCAGGGTCCAAAAAGGGAAAAACAACATTTATTTGGCAGAAAAATCTTTCATGATTAGCTTTGCATCCGCATCATGAAACAAAATAAACACACTAAAAAGAGCAAGAAACAGTCCCAGAGGGAAGGTTAGTTCTGTTTTGTGTATCAAATAAGTAACAGCCTTCCAGATTTGGGAGGCTTTTTTTTAACCAACCCCGCAAGGGGAAAATTAGACAATATGAAAGTTGCAGTAGTAGGTGCAACCGGCTTGGTGGGCACCAAAATGTTACAGGTTCTTGAAGAGAGAAACTTCCCTGTTACCGAACTCATTCCAGTGGCCTCAGAAAGATCTGTGGGCAAAGAAGTGACGTTCAAAGGGAAACAGTATAAAGTGGTGGGCATGCAGGATGCCATCAACCTTAAACCTGCTGTAGCCTTGTTCTCTGCAGGTGGCGGAACCTCCACCGAGTGGGCTCCTGCTTTTGCTGCTGCGGGCATCACAGTGATCGACAACTCCTCTGCGTGGAGAATGGATCCTACCAAGAAACTGGTGGTTCCTGAAATCAATGCAGATGCACTCACGGCTGAAGACAAGATCATCGCCAATCCAAACTGCTCAACCATTCAGATGGTGGTGGCCCTTGCGCCTTTGCACAAGAAATACAAAAGCAAGCGCATTGTGGTGAGCACCTATCAGAGTGTTACCGGCACTGGCGTGAAAGCCGTTACACAATTGATGAATGAAAGGAATGGCATTGAAGGGGAGATGGCATATAAATATCCCATTGACCTCAATGTGATTCCACAGATAGATGTGTTCCTTGACAATGGATATACCAAGGAAGAAATGAAAATGGTGTTGGAAACAAAAAAGATCATGCGCGATGACAGCATCCGCGTAACCTCAACAACCGTTAGGATTCCGGTCATGGGTGGTCATAGCGAGAGCGTCAACATTGAATTTGAAGAAGAATTTGAGCTGGATGAGGTGAAGCGTATTTTGGCTGATTCACCAGGCATCATCGTTGTAGATGATCCTGCAACCCAGCAGTATCCCATGCCCATGGATGCACATGAAAAAGATGAGGTTTTTGTTGGAAGGATTCGCCGCGATGAAACCCAGCCCAAGACACTCAACATGTGGATCGTGAGTGATAACCTCCGCAAAGGGGCTGCCACCAACGCAGTGCAGATTGCAGAATATCTGTTGGCTAGTGAATTAATTTAATGAAGCCGTCTTCATCCAGGATCTGGATGGAGGCGATCTTCTTTGCTTTTTCCAGCTTGGATCCCGCATCTTCTCCAACGATCAGGTAATCAAGTTTTGAGCTTACACCGGAAAGTATTTTTCCACCGTTGGCTTCTACAAGGGCTTCCGCTTCAGAACGCTTCATTTTATACAATGTGCCGGTGAAGAGGAAGCTCTTTCCTTTGAGGTTGCCATCAACAGGCTGTTGTTTGATGCTGTTCAATTGCAACCCTTCGGCTTCCAGTCTTTTCAACATCCCAATATTGGCAGGATTGCTGAAATACTGGTGGATGCTTTCTGCCACTTTCACGCCAACATCTTCAATTTTCTGCAATGCCTCTTTGTCCATATTGACCAGATCAAGCAAATGAGATACGGATTGGGCAAGGGTTTTGGCTGTTGTTTCACCAACGAAGCGAATGCCCAATGCATTGATCAGGCGGTACAAGGGTTGCGTTTTTGATTTTTCGATGGCTTCGCTGATGTTGGCAACGGATTTTGCACCGAAACCTTCCATCTTTCTTAGCTCATCCAATGGCAATTGATAAATGGAGGGAATGTCTTTCAGCCAACCCATCTCATGGAATTTACGG
>CAITQQ010000378.1 GCA_903894575.1 uncultured bacterium | reverse complement strand
CGCATTATGACCCACAAAAAGGGGAATTCAAGAAAGCGCGTTTTGTGCACAACAGAGAATGGAAATTGTATGAAACTGGTGAAATTTTCAATGTGGCCAAAGATCCAGAGGAAAAAAATGTTGTTGCAGAAAGCAGCTTAACACCAGATCAAAAAATCTTGATAAATACGTTCAGGGAAGTTTTTCCCCGGATGACAAAAGTGGAAGTCATCAAAACACCAAAGGTTAAAAAGAAAAAAACCGATGATGATGATGAGGGTTAATTGATAATTGTATAATACATCAGAAAAATAAACGAAATGAAAAGAAGTGAATTTTTAAAGAAAAGCAGTGTAGCATTGGCAGGTTTGGCAGGTGTTTCGATTTTGCCTTCATCTGTTTTAGGATTGGGAAGGAATGGAGTCGCTCCAAGCGACAAGGTCAACCTGGCATGCATTGGCATTGGCAACCGCGGTGCAGACATCATCAAAAAATTGCATGGCACTGGGCTGGCCAATATTGTGGCCCTTTGTGATGTTGAAATGGGCGCGCCCAATACACTGGAGATCATGAAGATGTTTCCCAATGTGCCAAGGTTTCAGGATTTCAGGGTGATGTTTGATAAGATGGGAAAGCAATTTGATGCGATCACAGCTGGTGTACCAGATTTCTCTCATTTCCCCATCACCATGTTGGCCATGTCAGAAGGCAAGCATGTATATGTTGAAAAGCCTATGGCTCATACGTTTCATGAGGTTGAACTCATGATGGCCGCAGAAAGAAAATACAAGGTAGCCTGTCAGATGGGCAACCAGGGTCACTCTGAGGAAAACTATTTTCAGTTCAAGGCCTGGAAAGATGCAGGCATCATCAAAGACGTTACCGCTATTACTGCTTTCATGAACAATGGAAGGAGATGGCATGGCATGAAGGTGTCAGATTTCCTTCCTGCACAACCCATACCCGAGACCATGGATTGGGACAAATGGTTGTCGACTGCACAATTCAAAGATTTCAACAAAGGCTATATCAATGGAGATTGGAGATCATGGTTTGAATTCGGGAATGGTGCCTTGGGTGACTGGGGAGCTCATATCATTGACTCAGCCCATCAATTCCTTGAATTGGGTATGCCTACTGAAGTTGATCCCATTTTCATGGAAGGGCACAGTCCTTTGATTTTCCCACAGGCATCTACCTTACTATTCAAGTTTCCCAAGCGAAAGAATATGCCAGCATTGGATTTGACCTGGTATGATGGTTTCAATAACCAGCCCAAGCTTCCTGAAGGGTATGGAGAACCAGTAAGGGCAAAAGATATTCCACCACCAACATCAGGCAACATCAACACGAAACGCTATCCTGGTAAAATCATTTATTCAAAGGAACTGATATTCAAGGGCGGTTCACACAGCGCGCCATTGGCCATCATCCCCGAAGAAAAAGCTAAAGACATGGCTTCCATGTTACCTGTTGTACCCGTTAGTCCATCTACCCATTTTGCCAATTTCCTGAAAGCCTGCAAGGGCGAAGAAAAATGTCGATCTTCTTTTGATATCGCTGGTCCTTTGTGTCAGGTCATGGCATTGGGTGTATTGGCACAAAGGCTTAACACCAAGCTCGTATTTGACAAAAAGAAAAAACAGATCACCAACAGCAAAATTGGCAACGAATTGTTGGTTGGTCCGCCACCAAGAAAGGGATGGGAGCAGTACTATACAATGTAATTTTTCTAATGTTAAAATTTAATAATATGGACAATCATTCACGCAGACAATTTTTAAGGCAAACGACAGCCTTGGGCTTGGGTTCAATTGTGCTGCCCAGTTTTATGAGCAATCCACCCAGCATGCGGTTAAACATTGCCGTGATTGGGGTAGGCGGTCGAGGAAGGGCAAGCTGGTCCAAAGTTCCCAGAGAAAGCATTGTGGCCATGTGTGATGTTGATGATCGGATGTCTGCAGAAGCCTTTAAGGAATGTCCCAATGCTAAAAAGTACAAAGACTTTAGGGTGATGTTTGATGAGATGGCAAAGGATATCGATGCAGTGATTGTTGCAACACCCGATCACACCCATTTTGCAGCCGCGATGGCTGCCATGGAATTAGGAAAACATGTGTTTGTAGAAAAGCCATTGACCCATAATATCTGGCAATCGCGTACCCTAAAAAAAGCTGCCAAGTATTACAAGGTGGTTTCTCAGATGGGTAACCAGGGGCATACAACCCATGGTATCAGGCAGATAAAGGAATGGTATGACGCTGGTGTGCTTGGACAGGTGAAAGAAGTCATTCGTTGGTCACAGGGATTACAGGGTGATTTTAAACGCAATAATTATTTTGGAAAGCCGAGCAGTTTTCCCCCAGCGGTGGAGGAAATACCCAGTGGATTTGATTGGGATTTATGGCAGGGACCATCGGCAGAAAGGCCCTTTAGCAATTATTATGCACCAAGGCGTTGGAGGGGATTTCTTGATTATGGCAGTGGCATGTTAGGCGATTGGGGTTGTCATACCTTTGATGCACCATTTTGGGCTTTAGATTTGGGGATGCCACATTCGGTAGAAGCTGAGTTATTGAATCCAATTGCAGACCACAGTTTTGTTTCAGATGAATCAACAGTAACCTGGAATTTTAAGGTAAGGGGTAAAAAAGTACCTGTTACGATGAAGTGGATAGAAGGTGGAAAGAAGCCAGCTGTTCGCCCAGAGTGG
Organism: uncultured bacterium; assembly: GCA_903894575.1. Taxonomy (GTDB): domain Bacteria; phylum Bacteroidota; class Bacteroidia; order Chitinophagales; family Chitinophagaceae; genus Pollutibacter. The sequence goes on along the minus strand of CAITQQ010000378.1, from coordinate 18,549 downwards.
GGTATTGCTGAATTGCCGGAAAATGGCATGATCATGATTGGAGAGAAGAAGACACTCATTACCGACGGTCGTCCGAATACACCAAAACTGCTTGTTCCGGATGAAGAATGGAAGGAGTTTTTGAAGAATCCACCGCCTCAAACCATTGCAAGAATAGAAGAAGAAAAGCCAGTAAAAGAGTGGCTGGATGCCATTAAAAACAACAGCTTGCCTGGTTCGAATTTTGATTATGCATCTGACCTCACTGAGATGATTCAAGTAGGTGTCTTGGCGCAGCGATTTGGAGGAAAGTTTGAGTATGACAGCAAGAAAATGAAAGCGATAGGAAGACCAGAGTTGGATGCATACATCAAGGAGCCTGTGAGGAAGGGATGGTCTTATGGGGAAAATCTTTGGAAATAACATGAAAAAAACGATCACAATCTTTTTGCTTTTGATGTCCGCCATGGGATTCTCCCAAACCAAAATAACAGCAGTGAAAGTTGGCGACCGCATTGATGTAACCATCAATAAGTTCTTTTTTACCAGCTATTTGTTTGCAAAGAATGAAAAATATCCATTCTTCTATCCGGTAAACGGACCTTCCGGTGCTGGTGTAACTTCCATGAGGAATGGCATCTGGCCCCACCACAGTTCCTTGTTTTTTGGAAGTGATGATGTTAACGGAGGAAATTACTGGAACAAGGCCTTGAGTGGTGGACAGATCGTTTCAACAAGAGAAGAAATTGTTGAAAACAATGGACCAAGGTTGGTTATTGAAAATGATTGCATTTGGAAGCGCCCTGATGCACCAGCGCCTATTCAAGACTTTAGAAAAATCACGATAACAGCACCCACTAAAGACATGTTTCAGTTAGACTTTGAGGTGACGATGGAAATGTTGATGGATGTATCGATTGCCAAAACGAACCATTCCCTTTTTTCCGGAAGAATGGATCCTTCTTTGTCAGTTGATTTTGGAGGAACCATGATTGATGCTGATGGTGCACAAGGCGAAAAGGGAACCTATGGCAAACCTTCCCCATGGATTGATTGCTATGGAAAAAGAGGAGACAAGATTGAGGGGATGGCCATCATGCAGCATCCCTCAAACAACTGGTATCCCGCGCCATGGTTCACACGCGATTATGGATTTTTTTCTCCAACGCCGTTGAACTGGCCCAAGGACGATAAGGCAACCCTTTTTAAAAAAGGAGAAAAGATTCATCTAAAATACCGTGTATTGGTGCATTCAGGCACCCATGAAACCGCTAACATAGCAGGGGAATTCAAAAAATTCGCAGCTGAAAAATAGAACCAATTGGTTATGAAAAAATTCTATTTATTCTTTTTGATTTTGCTTATCATCAAGGTTTCACCTTTTGCACAAGAAGGAAAGCATATCCTGAAACAGCAATATACAGTTGACTTTTTCAAACAACATCTACAAGAAGCGACCGATTGGGTTCCTTATCCCGCCGTCAACCAATCTGCTGCCTGGAGGACTGTATTGTCGACAGAACAACATGCAAAACTAATCCAACAGGCAGAAGGTTTATTGGGTTATCAATGGCCAATGACGAGGGCTTCTGTTTTTCTTGACTTTGCTGAAAATGGCAACAGGACGAATTTTGAGAAAATCAGCTTTTCCCGAAGAGATGCCCTTTCTATATTGGTGGTCGCTGAGTTGATAGAGAACAGGGGAAGGTTCATGGATGATATTGTTGACGGTATCTGGTCTGTATGTGAAGAAACCTTTTGGGGTGTGCCTGCCCATTTGACTTACCAAAAAAGAGGCATTGGATTACCTGATGTGAACGACCCTGTTGTTGATTTATTTGCTGCAGAAACATCATCCTTGTTGGCATGGATATCACATTTGATGGGAGATAAATTGGACAAGGTGAATCCAATGATCAAAGAAAGAATCTATATTGAAATCGACCGAAGGATTTTCAAGGTAATTGAATCAGATCCAAAATACAGATGGATGGGCTATGGTCGGAAGAATGTAGATTCGACCTTGTCGTACAAGGAAAGGTCTTTTTTGGAACGAAGGCCCAACAATTGGAATCCATGGATCAGCTCAAATTTGTTATCCTCCGTTTTATTGCTGGAAAAAAATAAAGACCGCAGGGCAAAATTTGTTCATCAGGTGTTTGATGTGCTGGACAATTATTTGGATCCTTATCCTGCTGATGGTGGATGTGATGAAGGCCCGGGTTATTGGGGAAAGGCAGCTGCTTCTACATTTGATTGTCTTGACCTGGTAAAGATGGCCACCAACAATAAATTTAACTTGTTCGATGAACCACTGATCAAAAGGATGGGTGAATTTATTTTCAAAGCATACATTGGGGATGGCTATTACTTGAATTTTTCTGATGCCGTTTCAAAAACCAACCATTCACCCATGTTGATTTACCGCTATGGCAAAGCGGTAGGTTCTTCAACGATGATGGAAATGGGGGCCTTCCTGGCCAAAAAGACGCCTGGTGGTCTGAACATGCCTGAGGCATATTCACTGCTGAGAAAACTTCCTGAGCTATTTTATTCAAAAGAATTGCTGATGGCAACACCAGCGGAGCCACTCATTTCAGGTGCATGGTTGCAAGATATTCAAGTGATGGTGTCGCGTGATCAGGAAGCATCCAAGAAGGGTTTTTACATAGCCGCCAAAGCAGGGCATAATCAGGAAAGCCATAACCACAATGACGTAGGCAGTTTTATGATTTTTTACAATGGCAAACCTGTTTTGATTGATGTAGGAGCAGGAACCTATACAAAAGATTACGGCAAGAGTTGGGTGATAAGCTCAGCCTACCATAACATGCTCCCCATTGTAAATGGCCAGGTGCAGATCACCGGAAGAAAATATGCCGCCTCTGCTGTGTCATATAACAGCGATTCCCATAAAATTGTCTTCAAACAGGATATTTCTAAAACCTACAATGAGGATTTGGGCATGAGAAAATGGGAGAGGACCATTACCCACAACAAAGGAAAATCAATTGTTATTGCAGACAATTTTGATTTTTCAACCACAAAGGATTCTATCATTTTACCGATGATGTTGGCATCTAAGCCTGATGTTACTCTACCAGGGAAAATGATTATCAAAATCGGTGATGCAGAAAGCATTACCATCAGTTTTGATCAGCAACAATTTGAACTTGCCGTTGAAGAGATCAATATTCAAGATGCAAAAATTTCCCATACTTGGGGCAGTACCATTTATAGGGCTCAGTTCAGGATGAAGAATAAAACCAGCAAAGGAAAATTTCAATTCACCATACAATGATCATTTACCGAATAATACATTTATACATGAAGATTCTTAAACGAATCAAGGTATTGCATTTGATTTTTTTTATTGTTTGTTCGATTCAATTGAGCGCACAAGAAAGACCCAATATCCTCATCATCATGACAGATGAATTGTCTGCAGAGTCGATGAGTTTCAACCTTGGCAATCAATACATCAATACGCCTAATATTGATCAATTGGCCAAAACGGGTGTGGTTTTCACCAATGCCTATTGTGCCAATCCCCTTTGTGTTCCATCACGCAGTGCTATTTTTACAGGGAGGTATCCACACGAAATGGGAATTCAGTCCAATGAAGAAAAGAAGGTTGATTCGACAAAATTCCCTTCGCTGGGTAGCATCTTTAAAACTGCAGGATATGAAACAGGATATGTGGGGAAATGGCATTTGCCTTATGATAGAAAGGCGCCAGAGACACATGGTTTCGATTATCTTCCCAATAAAATCGGAAATGGTCATGATAGTATATCACCCCAATTGGCAAGTGATTTCTTGAAGACCAAACGCGATAATCCATTTTTACTGGTTGTGTCTTTCATGAACCCGCACAATATCTGCCAATGGGCACGGGGGGAGAAATTACCTGATGGCGCCATTGGAAACCCACCACCAGCTGATCAATGCCCACCGCTCAGACCCAATGCCAGGCCTTCTGTCAATGAATCTGATATCATGAAATTCATGCGTACCTCCATGCAAAACAGTGATGCATTTCCAGTGGGCGCTTTTACAGAGGAAAAATGGCGTCAATACATTTGGTCTTATTACCGGTTGATTGAAAAAGTAGATGCAGAAATTGGAAGAGTATTGCAATCGTTGAAGGAGACTGGAAAGGACAAGAACACAGTGATCGTATTTACCAGTGATCATGGAGACATGCAGGGCGCCCATCTTTGGAACCAGAAAACAGTTTTTTATGAAGAAGCTGCAAAGGTTCCATTCATCATCAACTACCAAGGTCTAAAGCCCAGAAAATCAAATTATTTTGTGCAATCTGGTACAGATATCTTACCCACCTTAACAGATTTTGCAGGTATCCCTGTATCAGCCCAATATCCTGGCAATAGTTTGAAACAATACCTTGAAAAAGATATCGCACCAATAAAGCGGGATTATGTGGTTGTATCAGATCATATCATTCAAGGCGCTGGCGTTGATGGTCAAGATTTAAAGCCGGAAGGCCGTATGCTGAGGAATGGTCAATACAAATATTGGATTTACGACGAAGGGAAGGAGAGAGAGTCACTGTTTGATTTGAAAAATGATCCAGGGGAAATGGTTAACCTGGTCAATAATCCCAAGCATGCCAAAGCTTTGCAACAATGCAGAAGCCAGCTGATGGACTGGGCAAAAAAGAACAATGATCCTTATTTGACAAAACTCATTAAATAAACGAGTATGCGCAGTTTGATGGTCTTGATGGGTATAATGATGTGTACATTTTCATCTATGTCACAACAGCGCCCCAATGTTATTGTTGTTTATTCCGATGACCAAGGCGCCATCGATCTCAATTGTTATGGCTCCAAGGATTTGGAAACCCCCAACATAGACAAACTCGCAAGGAGTGGAACTATGTTTACCAATTTCTATGCATCTCCTGTATGTTCTCCATCAAGGGCTTCACTGCTCACTGGATTGAATCCTCAGCGGGCTGGACTGCCCGGCAATGCCTCTGAACTGAATGATGCAGTGGGTATGCCTACTGATCGGTTTACCATGGCAGAGATGTTTAAAAATGCAGGATATGCAACGGCACATATTGGCAAATGGCATCTGGGTTACAAGCCAGAGATGGCTCCCAATGCCCAGGGTTTTGATCATTCTTTTGGTCACATGGCAGGCTGCATTGACAATTACTCTCATTTTTTTTATTGGAATGGACCCAACAAGCACGACCTATATCGCAATGGAAAGGAAGTACATTATCCCGGTCAATTTTTTCCGGACCTCATGTTGAAGGAGTCTTCCCTGTTCATGACAGCAGCCAACAAGAAACCATTTTTCATGTATTTCGCCATCAACCTGCCTCATTATCCATACCAGGGAGATCCCAAGTGGTTGGACTATTATAACAAAAAAGGTCTGGCATATCCACGCAATTTGTATGCTGCGTTTATGTCGACGCTTGATGATAAAATTGGACAGTTGCTGAAACAGGTTGCGGATTTGGGGCTGGGCAAAAATACCATCATCATTTTTCAATCAGACAATGGATATTCAACAGAAGAGCGGGCCCATTTTGGCGGTGGCAATGCAGGAAACCTGAGAGGTGCAAAGGCCAGTTTGTTTGAAGGTGGCATCAAAGTGCCCTCCATCATCAGTTGGCCTGGGAAACTACCTGCAGGGCAAGTAAGAGAGCAGTTTGCGGTAAACACAGACTGGTTTCCCACCCTGGCTGCATTGTGCAATATCAAACTTTCAAAAGAAGATTTGGATGGCAAAAGTTTGGTGAATATCATCAACAATGCAAGCGCTCCGACTGCGCATGAACAAGGCTATTGCTGGGCTTTCAAGAAAATGTGGGTGGCAAGAAAGGGGAAATGGAAATTGTTGGGTAATCCTGTTGATACAGGTATTAAGGGGGCTGCTATTGAATTGGATGCTTTGTTTTTGGTAGACCTTGAAGCAGACCCAAGTGAAACAACAAACCTTGCATCAAAGTACCCCGATGTAGTCGATGCATTGAAAAAGCAATACCAGGATTGGGAAAAAATGAATCAAAAAAGCAGCAAATGATTTACTTAAAGAAACATATTGTTATTTGTTTTGCAATTCTCTGTGGTTGGAATATTCAGGTTCAATCCCAATCAATATCAGCAGCACAAGCTGCATTGGATGCTCCCTATCCCAAGTTCAGGATATGGACCAGTCCTTCAAGAGGAGAGCAGCCTCGGTTCAATTCACCAAGTCTTCAATGGCCATCCATCAAGAAAGCCATATACAGTGTTCGCTTGTCATCTTCCAGTGATTTCAGCAAGCAGGTAATTGAAAAATCTGGCCTGCCTTATGCAATGTTTAATCCACACAAACAGCTAGCCATCGGCAAATGGTATTGGCAATTCAAAACAAACGATGGCCCCTGGAATGCACTCGATTCATTTGTCATCAACGCATCAACAAGAAAATTTCCAACACCTGACAGCAAGGCATTGATTTCGGCCATTCCTTCTGCGCATCCAAGGGTGTTGGTCAGGAAGCAGGAGATATCGACCTTTCGGACACAATCTGCAGGACAAAAAGAAACTTCATTGATCATCCAGGAAGCAAATGGATTTCTGAGTGAGCCCATTTCAAAAGAAAACATGGCGCTTCCCAAATACAAAGGGAAGGATGATTTTGAGAATGATAAAATCGCCTTGTTGGCGAGTAAATGGACAGGGTGGAAAATTCAGAAAGTTTTGAATACTTTTTCACAAGCCTATGTCCTGACAGGTGACACGGTTTATTTCAAAGCTGCAAGATCATGGATGATGGAGATTGCCGGTTGGGATCCCAATGGGCCTTCACACAAAAATGATTTTGGAGACGCAGGCATCATGTCTTCATTGGCCATTGGTCTTGATACCTTTTGGGATCTGTTAACTCCAGAAGAAAGGGCTAAAATCAACCATCAATCTTCAACAAGGGCAAAACATTTTTATGCATCCTGGGTGGGGCTGGTTGAAAGCCGATCATCATCAATGCATGTATGGCAACATATTCTGCACAACATGTTGCAAACTTCGATTGCCTTGTCTGGAGAAGTTCCAGAAGCGAAAAAATGGTTTGAATACATCTATGAATTATGGATTGCACAATCGCCCAAGATGGCTGAGGAGGATGGTGCTTGGTTCAATGGCACATCGTATTTTGGAATGAACACATTGACACTGATTGATGTTTCTTCGATTTTTAAGGATCTCACAGGTGTTGATTTTATGGGATCACCATGGTTCAAGAACAATCCGCGTTGGTTGGCCTATTCATTTCCACCCAATTCAGTTGCAGACGGATTTTGCAATGATGGTGATAAGTATACCTCACCCAATCTCAATTATGCAGGTTATACTGATGCCATGGCGAGATTGTTCAATGATCCTTTTGCTGCATGGTATTCTAAAACCGTTTTGTCAGGCCTGGGTAAGGATATTGCTGAAGACAATGAGTTTCGCTGGTTCCGGTTGAAGAAAGGACTTCAAATGAAATTGCCATTGCAATCTTCATCACCAGTATTTCCTGAAGCGGCAGTTTTTCCTGAAATAGGTGTGGGATACATGCATACTTCGCTGCAAAACAGTAAAACGGATCTCATGTTGTCTTTGCGCAGCAGTCCTTATGCTTCTATGGCGCATACCCATGCAGACCAAAATACTTTTAACATTGCTTACGGAGGCAAGCGTTTGTTTTATAATTCAGGATATCGTCCTGCGATGGGAGATCCCCATTTTCTTGATTGGCACAAACATACTCAGGGGCATAATGGAATTTTGATTGATGGAAAAGGTCAGCCTTTCAATGCCGGTGCCTATGGTTTTATTCCAAGGTTCTTGCATGGAAACCAAATTTCTTATGCTGTGGGCGATGCGTCCAATGCGTATTCTGGAAAGGATGAGGGGCAAAACATTGATTTTGGAATGAAGGTTTCAAAGCGTCATTATATCATGCTCAGACCTTCCATTGTAATTATTTATGATGAGTTGGAAGCCGACCATCCGGCAGCATGGAGTTGGTTGTTGCATAACGACAATAAAATGAACATTGATCCTTTGAAGAAAACCATCTTGGCTTCAAACGAACTTGTACAAGCCCAGGTATCTTTATTTTCATCATCGGCGATTGATTTCAATTTAACGGATCAGTTTTCCGTTCCGGTAGACAATTGGACAAACAAAGTCAATGAAGATGGTGACACGGTGAATTTTAAAAACCAGTGGCATTTCAAGGGCGTATCTACAGAAAAAAAAGAAAAGATGCGCTATCTCGCCATCATCCAGGTAAAGCCAGATGGTAGTTTTGAGCCGTTGATTACTAACAAAGTCAATGGGGATATTATCATTGGGAACTGGCATATTTCGGCTGAAATGAATACAGCCAAGCCGGCCCTGATCAAGGCCTGGAATGGAAATCGCTCCACTATGCTGGTTTCATCCGGGAATATTGTGAACCAGGGAAAGACCTATGCAGGAAAAGATGCTGGCAGTTCAAAATTACTGGAGATCATCAATGGAAAGGCCATGATTAAAGAAGCGAAAGATGAAGTTCCAGCTTCCATCAAAAGATTGATGCTGATGAATCAAAACATTGACAGTATTAAAAACAATTGAGCCAATGAGGAAAAGAACAACATTGAAATTTGGGAAAAAAATAATGCTCTGCATCTTGGCTATTGGAATAATGGGTATAAGCGCTTTCAATTATTTTGCTGATGCACCAAAATCGTCCAAACCCAATTTCATCCTGATTTTGACAGACGACCAGGGCTGGACCAGTACTTCACAATTGATGGATGATCGGGTTTTGAACTCAAAAAGTGATTATTATCAAACACCTCAGCTGGAGCGATTTGCTTCGAAGGGCATGCGTTTCTCCAATGGATATGCCCCTTGTGCACTGTGTTGCCCCACCAGAAGGAGCATCCAGTTTGGCCAGACCCCTGCCAGACAGGGCGATGCAGCATTCAAGGAAAATTATCATCCTGACTTTAAAAAAGTTGCTGCCATACCTTCAGTTTTGAAATCAATTTCTCCTGCCTACAAGGCTGCACATTTTGGGAAATGGGACCTTCGTGCAGACATTTTCCCTGAAGATCTGGGTTATGATGAAAGTGATGGCAACACCGGAAACAGGAATGGAGACATGAATTCAACCAAGGAAAGCAAATGGACAGATTTGTTTTTAAACAATGATCCCAAACGCATTGAAACCATCACTGACCGAGCATTGAATTTTATGGGCAGACAGGTAAAAGCCGGTAATCCTTTTTTCCTGCAGGTTTCACACTATGCAACCCATGTTGACTATCAGGCAAAAGAAGCAACCCATAAAAAATACCAGCAAAAAGCAAAAGGTGAAATTCACCAGAATGAAAAATATGCAGCCATGGTAGAGGATTTGGATGCAGGGATTGGAAAAATTTTGGATAAAATTGAGGCATTGGGAATCGGAGAAAATACCTACGTGATTTTCATGGCAGACAATGGTGCTGTTGAAGCAGTGCCTCCGATCAAGAACAAATTTGATCATCCTTCAACACTTTCCTTCAAGACCAACAATTATCCTTTAAGGGGTGGGAAATGGACCTTGTATGAAGGTGGCCTCCGCGTTCCATTCATAGTGATAGGACCTGGCGTCAAGGGAGGTAGTCAAACCAATATACCTGTAACCGGATGGGATATTCTTCCAACCCTCAGTGATTTGGCGGGGAATACAAATCCCTTGCCTCCCAATCTCGATGGTGTCAGTTTCAAGCCATTGTTGCTCAAGACAGACAAGGGGACAGTATCAAGAAAAGACGATGGGCTTGTATTTCATTATTTCGGGAAATCACATTCATCGATTCGGGTCGGTGATGATAAATTGATCAAGTTTTGGAATCTGAAGAAAATCGAGATGTATGATTTGAAAAATGATCCCGGAGAACTTCATGACCTTGCTACCAGAGATCCCAAGAAGGCGAGTACTTTAGAAGCCAAGTTGATCGCATACATGGAAAAAGTTCGAGCAGAGCCTTTGTATCCTCCAAAGAGCAAACCCAAGAAGTCAGATGATGATGATTCACAGGATTAATGAATAAAAAAGCAATCAAATAGAAATGAAATTTATGTTTAAAGAATTATTAATTCCGGTTTTCTTGTTTTTTACCCTACCATCTGCTCAAGCCCAGCAAACCAATAAGCTTTGGCTGGATGACCTTGTGATTCAAACATATTCAGAAGGGATTCCTGGTGTCAATGCTAAACTGAATGGAGGCGGTGACAGCATCAGGATTGCTGGTAAAGTTTTCAAACGCGGAATTGGTGTTCAGGCCACCAGCATCCTGTCATTTTATCTGAAAGGCAATGCCACTGAATTTTCAGCTGCTGTGGGAGTGGATGATCAGGGAAATCAATTCCTGCCCCACCAGTTTTATGTGGTGGCAGACGGCAAGGTTTTGTTTGCCAGCGGAGACATGAAATATGGCGACAAGGCAAAATCATTTACGGTCGATCTAAAGGGTGTTCAACGCATGGGATTGCTGGTCAAGGTGAATGACCAGGGGTATACCAAGGTGTATTCAAACTTTGCTGATGCACAGATCACGATGATAGGAGATACAAAGCCCTTGAATACTCCCAATGATGGTGAAAAATATATCCTTACACCAGCATCAAAACCTTCACCAAGAATCAATACAGCATCCGTTTTTGGTGTAACACCCGGAAATCCATTTTTATTCACCATTGTTGCAACAGGTGAAAAACCAATACAATTCTCTGCAGATCGTTTGCCCAAGGGATTAACCCTCGATACAAAAACCGGAATCATCACAGGAAAATTGTTGGAGAAAGGCAATCATGAAGTTGTTTTAAAAGCAGTAAATCAATTTGGGAAATCTCAAAAATCATTGCTCATCAAAGTGGGCGATACCATTTCCCTGACACCACCCATGGGTTGGAATGGTTGGAATTCATGGGCTCGGCAGATTGATGGCGGTAAGGTAATTGCCTCTGCCAAGGCCATGGTTAACATGGGATTGAAAGACCATGGATGGAATTACGTGAACATCGATGATGCCTGGCAAGGCAACAGGGCTGGTAAATACAATGCCATGCAAGCCAATGAAAAGTTTCCCAACTTCAAGGGCATGATAGATGAAATACATGGAATGGGGTTGAAATTAGGAGTGTATTCAACACCTTGGATCACCAGTTATGCTGGTTTCATCGGCGGCTCATCCAATATTGAAAATGGCGCCTTTCCAGATTCTGTGAAAAACAACAAACGGTCTTTCAGGTATATTGGAAAATACCGCTTTGAAAAAGAAGATGCCCTTCAAATGGCAGACTGGGGTGTAGATTTTCTGAAGTATGACTGGAGGCTTGAAGTGCCATCTGCAGAAAGGATGTCGATCGCATTAAAACAATCAGGCCGAGATATCATTTACAGTTTGTCAAATTCTGCTCCATTCATTGATGTGAAAGATTGGGCCAGGATTTCCAACATGTACAGGACAGGGCCAGATATTCGCGACAGCTGGCATGGATTGTACAGGTGCACTTTTACCCTGGATAAATGGGGCCCTTATGGCGGTCCAGGGCATTGGAATGATCCAGACATGATGATCCTTGGAAATGTTACCACAGGAACTGACATGCATCCAACCAGGCTCACGCCAGATGAGCAATACAGTCATATCAGTCTGTTTGCATTGTTGTCAGCACCCTTGCTGATTGGTTGTCCTATTGAACAGCTTGATGCTTTTACCTTGAACTTGTTGACCAATGATGAAGTGATTGACATTGATCAGGATCCCCTGGGAAAATCTGCCAGATTGATTGCTGATGAAGGTGGTGTTCAAACCTGGTTGAAACCAATGCAAGACGGATCTTATGCTGTTGGCTTTTTCAATACTGATGATTATGGTAAACTTCCTCAATCATTTTTCCGTTGGGGAACAGAGAAGCCCAAGCATTATAATGTAACATTTGCAAAGCTTGGTTTAAAGGGTAAATGGCGTGTTCAGGATGTATGGCGTCAGAAAAACTTGGGTGTAAAAGATTCATCATTCACATCCATCATTCCATACCATGGTGTGATGATGTACAGACTCTATCCAATCAAATAAACAACATACCATGAATAAAAGAGTATTGTTTAGCACGTTCATTATTTTATTTGCTGTTCAGTCATTTTCACAACAAAATATCCCTGAGCTATTGATGGCTAAAAATGGCAACACGATTACTTCAGTCAAACAGTGGGAAAAAATCAGACGGCCTGAAATCCAGGCCTTGGTTGAAACAGAAATGTATGGAAAGGTTCCAGGTGAGTTGAAAATATCCGAAATCAATTTACTTGATCAAGATGATCAGGCGCTCAATGGAAAGGCCATCCGCAAACAGATAAAGCTGACGTTTCGAGGAAACCAAAAAGAGTTGAGTGTTGAATTGTTGATGTACCTGCCCAAGGGTAAAAAATCATACCCAACATTTTTAGGGTATAATTTTGGTGGCAACCATACTGTTTACAAAGACACAGCTATTCATATCGCCAAAGAATGGAATGGTGCAGCCAGACCCCGGGGCGTGGAAACTGCCAATTGGGAAGTCGAGCGATTGATCAATGCCGGTTGTGGCGTGGCCACCATGTATTATTGGGACATCGCTCCCGACAAAGAGGATTTTTCATTTGGCATTTATCCATTATTGTACACCCAAGAACAGAAAGCGCCGGCAGAAAATGAGTGGGGTTCGCTTGCTGCCTGGGCATGGGGGTTATCTAGGGCACTGGATTATTTGAAAACAGACAAGCAGGTTGATGGGAACAAAGTGATAGTGATTGGCCATTCCCGTTTGGGAAAGGCAGCTCTTTGGGCAGGTGCCAGAGACCAGCGTTTTGCGGCTATTATTTCAAACAATTCAGGATGTGGTGGTGCCTCCATTTACCGTGAAAAAGCGGGTGAAACCTTGTTGAAAATGAACAACAGATTTCCTCGATGGACAGCAAAGAATTTCAAAAAATATACGGAGAATGAAGCATCACTTCCGTTTGACCAGCACATGGTATTGGCGATGGTTGCGCCCCGTCCACTCTATGTTGCAAGCGCATCGGAAGATGCCTGGGCAGATCCGAAAAACGAATACAAATCTGCATTGTTGGCCACTGAGGTATACAAACTGTATGGACTCAAGGGAATCGATTCTCCTGTTTTTCCTGCGTTGAATACACCTGTTGGCGCAACTGTTTCCTACCATATCAGGAATGGCAAGCATGATATTCTGGCATATGATTGGGATGAATACATTGCGTTTGCAAAGAAGTATATCCCTACATCCTATTGAAAATTTATAGCTAACTTGACTATCTTCTTGTTGTTTAGGGAACAACGATTTAATTTTTAATTAAAAGAACCAATTGTCAGGTATTGAAAAATCAGAAATTAAATGAAGAAAATTACGCTCGCCTCAATTGTATTGTTGTTCATCAGTTTAAACCTTGTAGCACAAAATCTGCAAAAACGCAATGTGCTTTTCATTGCAACAGATGATTTGAATATGGCAATAGGTTGCTATGGCAATGATTTTGTGAAAACGCCCAACATTGACAGATTGGCCAAAAGGGGTGTTAAATTCACCAATGCCCATTGTCAAATTCCTTGGTGCAGTCCTTCACGCTCGTCTTTATTAACGGGCTTACGTCCTGATTCAGTTAAAATATTTGACCTTGATACCCATTTTCGTCAAACTGTTCCAAACGTTGTTACCCTCCCTCAGCATTTTAAAAATAATGGCTATCATTCAGCAAGAATCGGCAAAATTTTCCATTATAATAATCCCTCTGGTATTGGAACGAATGGCCTTGATGACTCCCTTTCATGGAACGAAAGGGTCAATCCAATAGGCCAGGGTAGACTGGAAGAAGACAAAATCATCAACCTAACCCCTAATAAGAGCCTTGGCAGTGCCTTGGCTTATTGGCCAAGTACCGGCACTGATGAAGAACAAACCGATGGTAAAGTGGCAACTGAAGCCATTCGGATCATGAATGAGCGCAAAAGCGAGCCATTTTTTTTAGCAGTTGGTTTTTTTAGTCCTCATGTACCATTGGTTGCCCCAAAAAAATACTTTGATTTATACGATGCAAACAACATTGTATTGCCTGATGTAAATCCTGCTGACGCTGTAAAATATCCAAAACTTGCTTTTAACCCAACACATACTCCATACCTTTGGCAAGATAGGCCCGATTTAAAAAAGACAATTATTCATGCCTATTATGCCAGTATAAGTTTTGTTGATGCACAAGTTGGACGCCTTTTAGATGAATTGGATAGATTAGGATTGGCAGAAAATACAGTTGTTGTTTTTTGGAGTGACCATGGCTATCAATTGTCTGAACATGGTCAATGGATGAAACAAAGCCTTTGGGAAGAAGCCACTAAATCACCCTTGATTGTAGTTGATCCCAAATTGCCTGTTCAGTATCAGGGCTGTTCAAGAACAGTAGAGTTGCTGGATATTTACCCAACCTTGACAGACTTGTGCAATCTATCCAAACCCAATCACCTGATGGGGACAAGCCTGAAACCACTTATGATAAACCCTTTGCAAAAGTGGGATAGAGCAGCGTATACACAAATTTTACGGATACAAAGCAATGTCATGGGAAGATCTGTTCGCACTGAAAAATGGCGTTATACAGAATGGGGAAATGGCGAAAAAGGCATTGAGTTGTATGATTTGACCAAAGACCCCAAAGAGCAAAATAACTTAGCTGATGATGCTGATTTGAAGAAGGTCAGAACCGATATGAAAAGTTTGTTACTTAAAAATAAGGGCTGAAAAGCATTTACAACACATACAGCCATTCAATTAAAAAAATTAAATAATAGTGTACATGAAACTGTTTTATTTTTCAGTAATGTTTTTATTTGTGTTGCAACTTGCTGCATTCTCTCAGCTGAAAAATCAATACACCATTCCCGCCGTTTCAAATCCATTCATTCGGATGGAGAACTTAAAACAACAATGGAATGCATTGCGCCAAAATCCGCCAAGGCTTGGCGTTCGTGATTGTTTTCTATTCCTGTTGGATGCATTGGATACAAAGTTTTTAAAGCCCGAAGAAGTTTTGTGGACCATTGATTTGGTGAAAACAAGGGTCATTGCAGACAGCACAAAACCATCCTTTGGAAACATGTATTGGGGTTGGCATGAAACCGGTGGTGATGTAGGCGATGGAAACAATGTGGAGTTTTGTGTACAGTATGGAATACTGATCAAGTTACTGTTCAATGATCGCCTTTCTCCTGAAGCCAAGGCTTCTTTGGATGATCTTTTTGCCCAAACATTGATTGGCATTCGCAGACAACCTGTGAGGATTTCGTACACGAATATCTACCTGATGCGCTGTTGGAATTTCATTGCACTTGGGCAGGTGTACAATAATCCTGGTGTTATAGAGGAAGGCAGAAAGGCTTTTGACATTTGGCTGAAACATGTTGCTAACTATGGGAACAGGGAATATGACAGCCCTACTTATTCAGGGGTTGACATCGAATCTTTGTTGTTGATGGTTCAATTTGCCAAAGATGCAGACATCCATCAAAAAGCATCAGATGCATTGGAATTTTTTCTAACTGATCTTGCCGCTCATTACAATGCATTGGGAGGATTTCTGGCAGGCGCGCACAGCAGGGATTATAACCGGGTATTTGGTCGAGACTTGCTGGAGGAAAAGTACATTAATCCATTGCTTGGCAGGGAAAATAGAAACAACCAGTTATTTAATCAAATCTGTTTCTCTATTTTGAAGGAGCGTGGTTTGACAAAATTTCAACAATCGCTCATGTCAAGACCCAACCGATTTATTGAACAACGTTGGGACAGTTTACCACAAACTTTTACAACAGATTATCATGGAAAGAAATTTTCCATTGCCTCTTCCAGTCAATATTACAGTCCGGATGATAAGTCTTTTGTGATGTATCTCAACAGCAAGCGTATTCCAGAAATGCCCAATATTGTTTATGTCATAGAAGGACGCAATGACCATTATGGAACCTGGGGTGCAACGGGAATGGGCGAAAAGATGAAGCATTTGATGCCGCCGAATTATCCCTCCAATGGAGGATGGGGGAAAACCAGGCATTTGATGCCATTCATGCAGGCATCTCAAAACAGGAATGAATTTGTGATGTTGGTTAGTGGTGAAAAGGATCATAATTGCATCAATGAGTATGTCAATTCAACTGTTATACTTCCCAATTATTTTGATCAGCTTTGGTTCGGAAATACCCGCATCATGCAGCGCGCTGTGGGTACTGCGATCCCACTTGATTCAACCAATACCTTTTTTGCAAAATTTGAAGATGTTGCCATTGCCATCAAAATAATTTATAGTAATGCGGACAATGGCGAGAGGGCAACATTGTATAATGATGGCTTCAAATACAATTCCAACAGAGAAGCATTCAATTTAGTGCACAATGAAGCGTTAAGGCTTACGTTGAAGCATCCTAACAATGGAAAAGCAAACATCGTGATGTGGTGGAAAGCTGCAGAAGGGATTGACACGGATGCAAAGTTTCAAGCCTTTAGAAATGCAGTGTTGGATGCACCCATTTCAGTCACAGACACCAATGGCGTTGTTGACATTTCGGTACATACAACATCAGGAAAGCTTGGTTTGAAAGCAGATATCAAAAAGAAAATAAGATTGGATTATTACAATCCAACTCCATTGAATCGAAACCTTCTTTTCAGTGTGGATGGTGTTGATTATGGAAAGAAAATAATGGGTAAATACCAATAATCATTAAACCTGTTTTGATGCGAATAGTCTTCTTCTTATTTGCCTTTGTTATTGCTTCAGTTCTTCCTTCAGTTGCACAACAGTCTAACAAGGCAACCCAGGTCAACCTAAAAGTAAATTGGCAGGATTACCTCGCCCGCCATGATATGGTTTGGGATACCATGCCCGGAGATTATTTTGAAGCACCCTTTGTTGGAAACGGATTGTTGGGTACAATCGTCTTCAAGGACAATCTTCAACCCAATACCCTTCGGTTTGAAATTGGCAGAACAGATGTATATGATCATCGTTCCAAAGACCTTCCCATCGCCCATTATGGAGGACGAATTCCCATCGGGCAACTCCTGCTTTCCACTACAGGTGATATCAAGGACATTCATCTGAGGACAGATCTTTGGAATGCAGAGATCCGTGGAACCATTCAAACCACCCTGGGGCAAATATCATTTCGTTGTTTTGTTCCGACCGGTGAGAATGTGATTGTATTGAATGTTAAAACATCTCCCAAAGAACAAAAAGCCATTTGCCGTTTTCGTCCTCAACAGGCTGTTAGCTCTAGGTATTTGGCACAACCCCTGAGAGACAAGGGCTTTGTTTATATGCCCAATCCTCCGTTTAGAGAGGAAATATTGGATGGTATTCCTGTTGTTACACAACCCTTGACCATGGGCGATGATTTTGCCACGGCCTGGCATGAAAGAAAACTTTCTGACAGCACAAGAACCATCATGGTTACGGTGGCCAATCGGTGGGCCAAAACCCGTCAACCTTCCAGTGGCTCCGCCATCGATGCTGTGGCAACAATCAAAAATGCCGAGAAAAAATCAATCTCAATATTAGAACGCGTCCACCGTGACTGGTGGCATGCTTATTACCCCAAAAGTTTTGTGACCTTTCCAAACGCACGCATGGAAAGTTTTTACTGGATCCAGCAATATAAGCTGGCCAGTGCTACGAGGTCAGACAAGCCCGTTATTGATCTTATGGGGCCATGGTACAAGCCTACTGTTTGGCCTTGCTTGTGGATGAACCTCAATGTGCAGTTGTCATATTATACAACGGGGATCACCAATCATCTCGATCTTGAAGAACCCCTGTACCGACTTCTCGAGAAACACAGGAATCAATTGGTATTGAATGTGCCAGAGGAGTTCAGGGATGATTGTGCAGCCTTGGGAAATCCTGTTGGTTACGATGAGCTGGTCAATCCGGTATTCCTTACTACGGATCGAAAAACCGATCGGGAGATGAACATCATTGTATTGCCCTGGTTGATGCAACAATTTTATGTGCACAATAAACGGACAATGGATGATGAACGCTTGCGCAATTCCATTTTTCCGCTGATGAAAAAAACCTATAGTGTTTACTTGAGGATTTTATACAAGGGAGATGATGGGTTGTACCATATCCCATTGACGTTTTCAGATGAATACGGAAAGGCCCAGGAAACCAGCATGAACATTGCCCTCGCGCGTTGGGGATTCAAGACATTGCTTGATATTTGTTCACGCCTAAAGCTCAATGATCCTTTGATTCCTGTTTGGAAAGACAGGTTGGCAAAAATGGCAGATTACCATACAAACGAGAATGGCATCATGATAGGGAAGGATGTTCCTTTTGCCAAACCACACCGCCATTACAGCCACATGTTGGGAATTTTTCCTTTTTATGAATCCAATATTGAAGACAATGTGGCTTCCGTTCCGATGCTCAAAAAAACGGTGCAACATTTTACCGATGTGGATG
>CAITQQ010000377.1 GCA_903894575.1 uncultured bacterium | reverse complement strand
TCCTCAAAGCTGATATAGATCCTTAAATGGAAATCGTCTGAAAGGGTTGAAGGCACTTGTTGGTTGAGTTTTTTGTACTCATAGCGGTATCCATAGCGCAAAGCTGCAATATCACTCAAAACAGCAGAAGCGGTAGGGAAACTTCCTGCACCTTTACCATAAAAGAATTGCTTGTCCGCAAATCCACTTTCAATCACCACACCATTGTATTCATTCTTTACGAAATACAACTGATCTGCATGGTCTACAAACTGTGGGAGCAGAAAGGAAGCAACTGTTCCATTTTGCAATTTTTTTGCCTGAGCCACCAACTTGATGGATTGGTTTCTTGACTGCGCCACTTTTGCATCCAGCTCATTGATTTGTGTGATCCCATTGAACAGCATCTGATCAATGGTTGTTGTGATGCCATAGCTATGGGCAAGCAGAAGCACCCATTTGTTTGCCGCATCAAATCCCTCAATATCCAGTGTAGGGTCTGTTTCTGCAAAGCCGAGTTGTTGGGCCAGCAGCAAGGCTTCCTTGAAATTCAGTTTTTCCTCAAACATTTTGGTAAGGATGAAATTCGTGGATCCGTTGACAATCGCCTTGATGGAATGCAAGAGGTCATTGTCATAGTATTCTTCCAGGTTTCTGATGACAGGGATAGATGCACAGGCAGAGGCTTCGTACAGCAAAGACCTGCCGGTGGTTTGCTGGAGTTCAATAAGTTCTGGAAGGTGCTCTGAAAGCATTTTCTTGCTGGCACTCACAACATCTTTTCCATTCTTCAATGCAGTGGTCACAATCTCATATCCCGCCACGCTATCATTGATCACTTCAACGATCACATTGATTTCCGGATCAAACAACAAGTCATTTTTTTCGGAAGTGAACAGCGATGCAGGCGCATTCCTTTTTTTGCTGGTGTTCTTGATGCATACTTTTTTGATAGAGGCCTTAAGTGAAGGAGTTTGCTTCAATACTTTGTACAATCCTTCACCAACCACGCCGAATCCAAACATTCCAATCACCAGTGTTTTTTCTGAACCCATTTTTCTTCGTTTTAAATTTTATATCAATCAGTTGATCAGCCCATTGAGCAAATCATTTAATTTTTCATGTTCTAGTAAAAATCCATCATGTCCATAAATGGATTCAATCACCTTCAGTTGTGCGCCCGGAATATGTTTGGCTAGAAAGCGCTGCTCAGACACTGGGAAAAGCAAATCGGATGAAATCCCAATGACCAGTGTTTTTGCATTGATTCTTTCCAGCATTTCCTCTGCCTCCAGCACACCTCTTCCCAAATGATGGCTGTCCATGCTTTTGGTCAGCATATAATAACTCAACGCATTGAACCGCTTGGCCAGTTTTTCACCTTGGTATTTTTGGTAGGATTCACTCCTGGTATTTTCAATGGCCTTGTCAAGATCTTGCTGTGTTTGACCATAGGTGTCATAATGCCTGTAGCTGATCAGGGCAACCGACCGCGCCACTTTCAATCCCTCCATTCCTGCTTCCGGACTTCTTTCTTTCCAGGTTGGGTCTGCTTCAATGCACATCCTTTGTGAGGCATTGAATGCTTTGCCCCAGGGAGAATGAAATGCATTGGTAGCAATGGGAACAAGGAATTTGAACAAGGTAGGTTGCAGGCAAGCCCAGGCAATCAGCTGTTGTCCTCCCATTGATCCACCGATTCCCATGTAAATTGCGGAGATGCCGAGTGAAAGCCTGAGCTGTTCATAAGACCTTGCCATGTCCATTGGTGTAAAGAAAGGGAAATCCTGAAAGAAAGGCATGCCCGTCTCATCGTTTTTGTCAAGGGGATTTACGCTTCCGTAGTAACTGCCTGGCATGTTGGCGCAGATGATGAAATACTTTCGGGGGTCAAAAAATTTTCCTTCGCCTACCATTCCTGCCCACCAATCTGAAGGGTCGCTGTTGGCGGTCATGGCATGAAAAATCCAAACCACATTGTCTTTGTTGGGTGAAATTTCACCCAAGGTGGTATAGACCAGCTTGAAATCCTGGATGGTTCTTCCGGACTCCAAGGTCAGCAAGCCTTTGTAATGATATGTATTTAATTTCTTGTTCATGTTGATCAATGCTTTCCAAAAAGGGCATAAAAAAACCCATCTGAAGTCAGATGGGTTTTCACTATAAAGCGTTGATCTTGTCAAGGGAAAATATCTGACTTATCTGTGCTTGCCTGCGCAAGCTGGAGTTGACACCTTATTAATGGTTAGTTAACAGGTTGTCAAGGCGTCATCGGGCCAATCCCTCTGCCTTTCTGGATAAGAATATTAAAGAACTGCTGCAAAGGTAAACATTTTTTTTATATCCACAAATCCGACGCGCTCAATTGATTTGCGTTAATTTTGAACGAAACCAACTGATAGTTGTTTCCCCTCTAACTTCATTATCCCTCACCCCTCACCCCTCATCCCTCATCCCTTCTTCACCCCAATGGTAAAAAAAGACAATATAGAAGTCATCGGCGCCCGGGCACATAACCTGAAGAATATTGACATCACCATTCCCAAGCATCAGTTGGTGGTGATTACAGGCATCAGTGGAAGTGGTAAATCCTCTTTGGCCTTTGATACCATTTATGCTGAGGGGCACAGGAGGTACATGGAAACTTTTGGTACCTATGCCCGTCAGTTCATGGGGGAGATGGAAAGACCCGATGTTGACAAAATCTCCGGGTTATCGCCAGTCATCTCTATCGAACAAAAGACCACCAACCGCAATCCGAGATCTACGGTGGGAACAGTGACCGAAGTTTATGATTTTCTCAGGCTGCTTTTTGCCCGGGCAGGGGATGCCTATTCCATGAATACCGGCAAGAAAATGGTCAAGTTCACAGACGAAGAAATTGTTACTGATCTTTTCAAAAAATTAGCAGACAAAAAAATTACCATATTGGCACCGCTGGTGCGGGGTAGGAAGGGGCATTACCGTGAATTGTTTGAAGAGACCCGGAAAAAGGGTTTTGTGAAAGTAAGGGTGGATGGGGAATTGAAAGACCTGGTTCCCAAAATGCAGGTAGACCGGTACAAAGTTCACGATATTGAGGTGGTGGTAGACAGGCTTGCTGTAACATCGGACATGAAAATCAGGATCGGCCAGAGCATCAACCAGTCCATGCAAATCGGAAAGGGTCTCTTGTTTATCCTTGTGCATGACAATGATTCGGTGGTTCAGTACAGCAAGAAGCTCATGTGTGCGACAACCGGAATTTCTTATGAAGAGCCCTCTCCCAATACTTTTTCATTCAACTCGCCCTATGGTGCCTGCCCCGATTGCAAGGGCCTGGGGCAGCAGCATGCCATTGACCTCAATGCAGTCATGCCCGACAGGTCTATTTCCATTGCAGATGGTGCTATCCTGCCATTGGGTGAGGAAAGGGATTCTTATTATTACAAGATGGTGGAGCAGCTTTCCAAAAAGCACAAGTTCAGCCTGAAAACTCCGATCAATCAGCTACCGATAAAGGCCTTGAATGTCATTTTGTTTGGTAATGAAGATGGAATCCTGGGGGATATTGATCAGTTGGAAAAAGGGAAGTACCCTGGTGTCATCAACATGGTGGTGCGCTGGTTCAGTGACAGCACAAGTGACATGATCCGTGAGTGGGCAGAGAAATACATGATGCTCAGGCCCTGCGAGGCATGTCATGGTACAAGGTTGAAAAATGAGAGCCTGTGGTTTCGCATTGATGGGAAACATATTGCTGATCTGTCTGAGATGAATCTTTCTGCTTTGCAGGATTGGTTTGCCAACCTCGAAATGCGAATGGATACCCGGCAAAACCTGATCGCCAAGGATATCCTCAAAGAGATTCGCAGTCGTTTGGGTTTTCTGTTGGATGTGGGCTTGGGTTATCTTTCCTTGGGCCGCCCCACCAGGACTTTGAGTGGCGGAGAATCACAGCGCATCAGGCTGGCAACCCAGATTGGATCACAGCTACAGGGCATTACTTATATTTTGGATGAGCCTTCTATTGGCCTTCATCAACGAGACAACCAGCAGCTGATTGGGGCATTGAAAAACCTGAGGGATATTGGTAACAGTGTCATTGTTGTTGAACACGACAAGGACATCATGCTTGCCGCTGATCACCTGATTGATGTTGGTCCAAAGGCGGGCATTCATGGCGGTAGAATTGTTGCGCAAGGAACCCCTGCTGATGTTTGCAAGTCTGGCTCAGAAACAGCAGGCTACCTGAACAATAAGAAGAAAGTTGAAGTACCAGCAGAGAGACGGAAAGGCAATGGCAATTATCTTCAGTTAAAAGGCGCATCAGGCAATAATTTAAAAAATGTTGACATTAATATTCCACTTGCAACCTTCGTACTCGTAACGGGTGTAAGTGGCAGTGGAAAATCCACCCTGATCAATGAAACCCTTTATCCGCTGTTGAATAAGCATTGTTATGATGCCAAGCAGGATCCCATGCCCTATACAAAAATAACCGGGTTGGAGCATGTTGATAAGGTGATAGAAATTGATCAATCACCCATTGGCCGAACACCGCGCAGCAATCCTGCTACCTATTGTAATTTTTTTACAGACATCCGTCAGTTATTTGCCGCAGTGCCTGAAGCAAAGATCCGAGGCTATAATGCAGGACGATTCTCCTTCAACGTAAAGGCTGGTCGCTGCGACATGTGTGAAGGGGGAGGATTGAGGGTGATTGAAATGAATTTTCTGCCTGATGTGTATGTGCATTGTGAAAAATGCAATGGCAAGCGCTACAACCGTGAAACCCTGGAGATCCGGTACAAGGGAAAGTCCATCAGCGATGTATTGGACATGACGGTGGATGAGGCGGTGGAATTCTTTCAGCAAATTCCTTACCTCTACAGAAAAGTGAAGGTGTTGCAGGAAGTTGGACTCGGTTATGTTACCCTTGGTCAATCCGCTGTAACCCTCAGTGGCGGTGAGGCACAGCGTGTCAAGCTTTCTACCGAACTATCCAAGAAAGACACGGGCAAAACTTTTTATATTTTGGATGAGCCCACAACAGGCCTTCATTTTCAAGACATCAACCTGCTGCTGAATGTATTGAACAAATTGGTCAACCGAGGCAATACTGTGTTGGTCATTGAACACAACCTGGATGTGATCAAAGTGGCTGATCATATCATTGACCTCGGCCCTGAGGGGGGAGATGGAGGTGGTACTATTTTATACGAGGGTGATCCCATGGGACTGCTTAAAGTCAAGGGAAGCCATACTGCAAAGTTTTTGAAGATTGAATTGGAGGCTTTATAAAATCGGTCAAGGCATGATCGCTCTTGCGTCATGCCTTGCCTTGTGAATGAAAAGAAACAGGCTCCTCTCACGTCTTCACTGGGTACAGTATCCAACCTGTCGAACTAAAACCGTATGATAGGACATTTTACATCACTGCCTCTTCCAAAATTGCTGTATTGCTCGCTTTTGCCAAGCCTGATAGTGATTTTCAGGGAAGAAGAGTAGTATGCATCATTATTTGTAGGGCTTCCTCTTTTTGCTCCAATGCCGAAACCGGGTCTGTAATTTCCGCCATTGGCAAAGGCGGATTTGTTGGCCATTTGCACTGCTTGTTTGGCTTTTTCAGTTCCATCGCCAAAGTAGGCGTAAAAATCTTCATTGCTGATATAGTTGGTACTGACATCATCGATATAATCCGTGAATGTTTTCCTGTTGATGATCTCAAAAGAGAGGGCAATGTTTCTGCTGACAAAATATTTAACACCAACTCCATAGGGAACATTGATTTGTGTAAGGTTGTATTCTTTCCGATCAGGAAAGGCGGGCATTCCCTGTCCTTCTGTTTTCAAGGGTTTAAGGTCAACCCAGATTTTGCTTCCATCGGCGGCTTCATATTGTCCTTGGGGATTGAAGTGGAATACACCAACACCCAATAGTGCATAGGGTCTAATGCGGTGCAGCACATCTTCAGCGTCATATTCAAATAAGGCAGTAGGGTAAATTTCAGCTGCGAAGAATCCTTCTTGAATATCAGACCTGAAATGCTGGTTTCTAGATTTTCTGGCCTCTTCCAAACCACCATTACCTGTAATAAGACTGTCTGCACCTTGAACCTTTCCAAATGTGCCGGAGAGACGGAAGTTGATGAATTCAGCAGGACGATAGCCAAGATGAAATCCTGTCATGAATTTGGTGAGGGAAATCATGTTGTCTTTGAGAAAGGTTGCGCCTTTACCACTGTTGCCACCAAGATCTCCAAGAAAATTGGACGGGCCATAAGTGAAGCCGTATTCGAATCGGGATTGTTGAGCCTTTGTGATGCCAGTGTCAACGATGACAATCAAGGCAATGAGACATAACGTCCTACACAGGCTGTGCAGAATAGCTTTCATGGGTACGGATTTTAGGATTAGGGTCTTTTGGACATTATTGAAACGGAAGCTTTATAGAAATATTATGTTAAAGCTTCATTAACAACAAAAATTGCGGCAATTGTAGATGGTAGAATACGTATTTCTACGCCTTTCTGAGCATTTTGATGTGTGGAATGTCGTCCTCCATGTATGTTTCGCTGCATTGCACGAAACCGTGATTTTCGTAAAAGCGTTTCAGATAAAGTTGGGCCCCAATTTTAATGGGTAATGTTCCATAAAGCCTGATGGTCTCCTGAATAGCATTTTCCATCAGCGCAATTCCTGCACCCTTTCCGCGATAGCGAGGAGATCCTACCACCCTTCCGATGGATGGCTCATCATAGGCAAGCCCAGCAGGGAGAATTCTGCATGCAGCTACCAGCTCATCATTCAAGCGACCCTGTAAATGATGGGAGTCCTGGTCCCTGTCATCCATGTCTAGGAAAATGCATTGTTGCTCTACAACAAATACCTCGCTTCTCAGCTTTAATATATCATAAAGCTCTGCAGGGGTTAATTCCGGAAATGATTTGATGGTCCATTGTATCGTTGACATCCATTCAACTGTTAGAATGCAAAATTAAGTCAAACCGATGCAATTAGCATTCTATTAGATAGTTTCCCACTCCATTTGAAAACAATTAATTTTGTTGTACGAATTATAGTATCACTACAAGGACGACCATATTACAAAATCCCATCGAATACCTCAAGGGCGTAGGTCCGTTAAGGGCCGATATGCTCAAAAAGGAATTGCAGATCTTTACATTTGAGGACCTGCTGAGCCATTTCCCCTACAAACACCTCGACAAGACCAGTGTTCAACCGATAGGACAGATCAGCCCATCTATGGAGTATGTTCAGGTCAGGGGTTTTAT